>JALNXI010000142.1 GCA_023230425.1 Methanoculleus sp.
TCCTCCTCGAGGATGCCGTCGAGGAGTTTGGGGCCGATACTGTCAGGATGTTCCTTGTCGGGAGCGCGGAGCCCTGGCAGGATTTTGACTGGAGGAATGAGCTCGTCTCGTCGACCAGAAAGCAGATCGAGCGGTTCTGGAACACGGTCGAGGAGGCAAAGCAGGCGGAAGGAACCTCTTCCATCGATACCTGGCTCGCGAGCAGGCTCCAGCGCCGCATCGAGAGTACCACCGCGGCATTCGATTCGTTCCAGACCCGGCAGGCGCTGCAGGAGGCGTTCTTCGGTGTGGAGTCGGACCTGAAATGGTACCGCCGCCGCCTGCCTGAAGGAGCAAGCGGTGGAGCCGTGATGCGGGACCTCTGCCGCACCTGGGTGCGGTTGCTGGCCCCCTTCATCCCGTTCACCTGCGAGGCGCTCTGGAGCGACCTCGGCGAGTGCAGCACGATCTCGTTCGCCTCCTGGCCGGAGGTGGACTCCGCCCGGGTCAACCCGGAGGTCGAACTCGCGGAGGAACTTCTCGCGCGGACGGTCGAGGATATCGAGTCGATCGTAAAACTCATACCGATGGAGCCCACGTCCATCAGCCTCCTCGTCGCCCCGACCTGGAAGCACGAGGCGTTCCGGATCATCGCCGCCTCGGCCGACAGGACGAGGGTGGTGCGGGAGATCATGCAGAACGAGGGGATGCGAAGGCGCGGCCGTGAGGCGACTGATGCGGCGAAGCAGATCACGAAACTCGTGCTGAAACTGCCGCCCGATCTCGTGCGGCAGCTCGCGGAGTCGTCCCCCGACGAGCAGGCGGTCCTCGAGGGCGCGCGTGCGTTCCTGGAGCACGAGTTCGGCGTGCCGGTGATGATTCGGCAAGCCGAGGAGAGCGCGCACCCGAAGGCCTCGGGGGCCCTGCCCTTCAAACCGGCGATCGTGATCGAGTAATCTGCTCTACCTTTTTTTCACGCACGTTATTTTACAGAATGGGGTCAAGGGGTGCAAGCGTGAGCACCGGAAGGTGCTCACCAACAAGGACAAAAGCTTCCTCTGTCTACCGGCCAGAACAACCGAAACGGGGAAAAAGACCAGTGCAGTGAACCGTGGTGGATATCCCCCTTGGGGAGAGGGGCTGACGGGGAGGGGGTTACGACTGACCTCCAGACCCTCATCGCCGCCCCTCCGCGCATACGCCTCGCTGCACCGAAAAATGGAGGTGAGGATGCAGTTTAAGGGGCCACGAGCAGAAGAGATGCCGGGCCGAAAAGAACGATCACTCGGTCAGCTTCTTTGCTTTCTTCGCCCGCTCTTTGGCGGTATAGCCGGTCACCTGCTGGAGGTAGTTCCGGAACCGGCGGTTGGTGTCGATGATCGTCTCGTCATCAGCGTCTTTGTCCGCCTCGGTATCAACGATCAGGGTCTTACCCCCTGCACCAGACCAGACCTCAAGGCGCTGGAGCGCTCCGTAGGTGACAGTGTAGTGGCCGTCCTCCGACGTCACGGGTTCGGTCCCGAACTGGTCACGGAGACTCTGCACCATAGAATCTGCAAGTTGTTTTGTGTATCCGCGCTTGATCTGGTATTCCTGCATAATATTTTTAAGGGGCAGCCAACTATGTTAAACTAATCCGAGAATGAGTGGTTGATCCCATGGACGATATAAAGGTCATATCCAGAGCGCTTGCTGGCGCCGAAAAAACGGTGCTGATCGGGTTCCCCGGCAGCGGGCTCGTCGGGAGTATTGCCCTGCAGTACCTCGTCGACCAGATGGACTTCGAGCAGGTAGGGGCGATCACCAGCAAGTACTTCCCGCCGGTCGCCCTCATGACAAAAGGAGTGATCAACGCTCCCGTGCGCATCTACGAGAAGGACCATCTCGCCGCGATCATCTCCGACGTCCCCATCCACCCGATGATCTGCTACGAGGTGGCCAACGGTGTCATGGACTGGCTCGACCAGTTCGATGTCAGGGAGATCGTCACGGTCGCGGGGATCATAACAAACGAACCGGAGAAGAGAGTCTTTGGGGTCGCGACCAGCAGCGGGACGCTGCAGCGCATCGAGGACCAGACGATCATCCTTCCCATGGGAAGCATATCTGGTATAGCGGCAAGCATCCTTACGGAGTGCAAGACACGGGGCATCCCCGGGATCGGGCTCCTCGGAGAGACGGTGAACACCCCCGACCCGCGGTCTTCCGCGGCCACGATCGAGGTCCTGAACAAGATATACAACCTCAACCTGGACGTCCAGCCGCTGCTTGAACAGGCGGTGGAGATCGAGGAGACGATGTCCCAGATCGCCGAACAGGTGCAGAAGACCGAGGGCGCGCCACGGAGAGAGCAGCTGCCGATGTATGGGTGATAGCCATGAAGCACGCAGCGTTAACCGGAATATCGCCATCAGTCATTGCGGAACTCAAGAGCGGCAAGGCCCGCACCCTCGAGTTGAGCAGCGCCCACAACATCATCACGCTGACCGAGACCGCCCCGGGGGAGTGTGTCTTCATAACCTCGGTCAACGAGGAAGACCTCTCGCCCGGAGACCCGGGGATCATGGTCGACCTCCTTGTTCTCAACATCAGCATGAAACGGGTCGAGTTCGTCAACTCGTCCTTCTTCGAGGAGCGGGAGCGGATGTCGGCCCGGATCAAGGTCCAGTTCCGGGGAACAACCATCGCCCGCGACGTGGAGGGGCGGAAGTGGGGAGACCCGACCAAGGTCGAGATCATCAGGTCGGCGTGTTACCGGGCCGGGTGATACGCCTTCTTTTTTTGTGGTCCGGGCGCCCGCCCCCTCAAAGAGTTAATAACCCCGGACGACCAAAATGTATGGGAATGCTCCTGGGGTCTGTGGCTTAGCCAGGACATAGCGCCGGGCTTCTAACCCGGACGTCGGGGGTTCGAATCCCCCCAGGCCCGCTTCACCTTTTCTTGCGCCGCTGCTCCCATAGTTTCAAATACAGGAGTGCAGCAAAAGGCTGCTCGTGAGACGGGGGCCTATCTCTACCGGGACGGCGACGGTCTGTGCCATCGGCATAGCCGCGGTGCTGACCATCGCCGCAGCCGCAGTTCTCCTGGTTCCGGGCGCGGGGGCGGAGATTCCGGGTCCGGCCGCGGCGTTCCCCGCCTCCTCAGCGGAGGTCGTCACCGGGTATGCCGATACTCCCGCGATACGCATATCCGGCGGGGAGTGCGCGATCAACCTCACGCATTGCCGGATCTACCTCATCGACCCCGAAGGGACTCTCCGGGGCGTGGAGACCGCGATCCTCAAGAACGCGACGCTCGGTGTCGGGCAGGCAGCGTACATCTTCAATTTTCCCGTAGACGACCGGCCGGCCGCATCAGGCTACTGGATCACCGACGAGCCGGACCTGATCTTTACGGCTGCCTACCACCCCGGCATTCATCCGTTCTCCCCCGGCGGGCAGTGGCGCATCGTCGTCTATGACAGAGTGTTGATGAAAAACAGGGTCGATCAGGTTCTCCTGATCACCGGACCTGCGTCCCCGGCTTGACCGGGCGGAGAGGGACGAGGAGAGAGGCCTCATCGCCGGCGGCGAGGATCATCCCTCTGCTCTCGACACCGAAGATCTTTGCCGGAGCGAGGTTTGCTATCATCGCCACGTCCTTCCCCACCAGTTCGTCGGGGGCGTAGAACTGCGCGATGCCGCTGACCACCTGGCGCTTCTCGCCCCCGAGGTCGACGATGAGTTTGTAGAGTTTCTTTGAGCCCTTGATCGGCTCGGCCGAGACGACCTTCGCAATCTGGATATCGATCTTTCCGAACTCCTCGATGGAGACAGCGGGCATCTTCGGCTCGGCGGCTGCATTCGCCTCCTCGACCCGCATATCAAGGACCTTTTCAAGGTCGCCTATCTGGTCCTTCTCGATCTTCGCAAAGAGCGGGGCGGGCTTTGCAAGCATGCGTGCCCCCACCGGCGCCGTGGCTTCGGCTACGGGATGGTCCTCGATGTTGTCGTCGTAACCGAGCATCGTCCAGGCCCGCTGCATCGACTCGGGCATCAGGGGCTCAAACGTCAGGGCGAGCGCTTTGACCACCTGGAGACAGTCGGCGATCACCTGCTGTGCCGCGGCCCGGTCCTCCTTGATCAGTTTCCAGGGGGCGTTATTCTGTATGTAGGCGTTCCCAAACGATGCAAGCGCCATCATCGAGTCGACGGCGACCTTGAAGTCGTAGTCCCGCATCGCCGCATCGACCCCGGCAAGCGACCGCTCGATCTCTTCGAGGATGGCCGGCCGGGGAGGGAGGTCGGGTACGCCGGAGAACTCCTTCTCGGCGAAGTACATCGTCCGGTAGATGAAGTTCCCGAGCGTCCCGACGATCTCCTTGTTCACCCGCTCGGCGTAGACCTTCCAGGAGAAGTCGAGCTCCTTCGTGTGGTTGGTGTAGGAGAGGAGGTAGTAGCGGAGGTAGTCTGCCGGGAGCCCCTTGTCCAGGTAGTCGTCGTTCGTCCAGACGACGTAGCCCCGGGACTTCGAGAATTTCCTGCCCTCGATCGTGACCATGCCGCTCGCGACCACTGCATCCGGGAGGCCGTAGCCTGCCCCCCGAAGGAGCGCCGGCCAGAAGATGCAGTGGTGGTAGACGATGTCCCCACCGATGAAGTGCGTGACCCGTGTGTCGTCGCCGCACCAGTAGTCCTTCCAGTCGGCCCCTGCAGCCTCTGCCCACTCCTTCGTGAACGACACGTAGCCGATGGGCGCGTCGACCCAGACGTAGACGACGAGGTCGTCGCTCCCGGGGAATGGAACACCCCAGTCCATCGTCCGGGTGATGCACCAATCGTGCAGGAGTTCCTTCACCCACCCGAGGGCGTAGTTCCGGGCGGTGGCCGTGCCTTTGAGGTCCGGGAGGTACTCGAGGAGGAACTCCCGGAACGCCGAGAGCCTGAAGAAGTAGTGTTCCTGCTCCCGGTTCTCCGCCTTCCCACCGCAGATCTTGCAGACCGCATCCCTGATCTCGCCGGGCTCGAGGTGCTGCCCGCACCCCTGGTCGCACTCGTCGCCCCGGGCAACGGCGCCGCAGTGGGGGCAGATCCCCTCCACATAACGGTCCGGGAGAAACCGCTCGCACGCGGGGCAGTAACTCTGGCTGATGGTCTTAGCGTATATGTGGCCGTTCTCGATCAGCTGCTGCACGATCGAGCGGGTGGTCTCTCGGTTCATCGGGTCGTCGGTCATGCCAAACCGGTCGAAGACAACCTCCATCCGCCGGAACGTCTCGTAGAAGTGCCGGTGATAGCGCTCCGAGAGTTCACGGGGGGTCGAGCCTTCCCGTTCGGCGCTGATCACGATCGGCGTTCCGTGATTGTCGGAACCGCATATGAAGACAACTTCCTCCCCGGACCGGCGCATATACCGCACGTAAAAGTCCGCCGGCACGTAGGTCCGCAGGTGCCCGATATGGCAGGGACCGTTCGTGTACGGGAGCCCGCACGTTACCAGCAACGGCTTACCACTCATCCTTATCTACTCTGGTTGCGATGCTAATAAAGACA
>JALNXI010000143.1 GCA_023230425.1 Methanoculleus sp.
CCGTCCCTATACGCCGGACGGCGCCGGCAACGTGACGGCCGGGAACAACCGGTTCGCGTTCGACCTCTACCGGCGCCTCGCGACCGACCCGGCGCATGCGGGAGGCAACCTCTTCTTCTCGCCCTATAGCACCTCGTCGGCCCTCGCGATCACCTACGAGGGCGCCCGCGGCACGACCGCAGATGAGATTGGGGCGGTGCTGCACCTCCCGGCGAACGATACTCTCCGGCGGGAGGGATTCGCTGCCCTCAATGCCGCCCTGAACCGCGGGAGCGGTAACTACACTCTCCGCACCGCAAACGCCCTCTGGGCTGAGGAAACCTACTCGTTCCTCCCTGACTACATCGACGTGGCTGCTCGCTGGTATGGGGCAAACGCAACGAGCCTCGACTTCATCAACGACCCCGAGGGGTCGCGGGAGACGATCAACCGGTGGGTGGAGGAGCAGACCGAAGATCGGATCCGCGACCTCCTGCCGCCCAATTCAATCGACCCGCTGACCCGGCTCGTGATCACGAACGCGATCTACTTCAAAGGCACCTGGGTCGAACAGTTCGACGCGAACGAGACAACGGAGGAGGAGTTCCGGGTTGCACCGAACGAGACGGTGCTCGTTCCGATGATGCACGGGGATGCCGTCTATCCGTACGCAGAGACTGAGACCCTCCGGGTGCTGGAGATGCCGTACGCGCACGGGAACGAAACCGAACTTGCGATGCTCGTCCTTCTGCCGAAGAAAGACAACCTGACGGCTGCGGAGGAGGTCCTGGACGCGGAGAGACTTGCCGGCCTGCGGGGGTCCCTGGTCTCGCAGAATGTCAGGGTATTCTTCCCGAAGTTCACGCTGGAGACGGGGTATCCTCTTCCGGGAGTGCTTGCGGCGATGGGGATGCCCACGGCGTTTGCCAATGATGCCGCCGACCTCTCGGGGATGGACGGCACGAGAGACCTCTTCATCACCGGGGTCTTCCATAAGGCATTCATCGACGTGAACGAGGAGGGCACCGAGGCCGCGGCAGCGACCGGCGTCGTCGCGGGGGGAGGTGCCACACCCGTCTTCCGTGCGGACCACCCGTTTGTCTTCCTCATCGTCGAGAAGGATTCCGGCACGGTCCTCTTCGCAGGAAGGGTCGTAAACCCCGAAAGCCCGTGAAGGGTGCGGAACGGGGGCTGTTCTCTCCCCCCTCCGTCGGCAACGGATACCGGGGCGGTTGCCGGCCGCCTGTTTCGTGGGGCGGCAGGGTGCCCTCCCATCCGCAGTCTTGATGCCCGCCACAATCACCCACAGGATACCCTGGAGGTGCAGGGGTGCAGTCAGCCACTCAGATGGGAACTACCCTACAGGTAGAGTCTCAAGCCCCGGTCTTTAAGCCGGAGTCGTTGATATCAGTATTGTCATGCCTAAACGCACCGTTGATGAAATCAGGGAGGTAAAAATTTGATTTAATATGGATGTGGCGACCATGTCACCATTAAACTTATCCCTGAAAAACCCAATATTCCAATCACGCTGAGGTGTAACGTCATGCTGGTCACATTTGAAGTAACCTATGCTGAGGGATGGTGGAGCGCCAGCGCACATGCACCTGAAAATGCCATCTATACCCAGGGCAAGAGCGTTGGAGAACTCATCGACAACATCCTGGAAGCAACGTCGCTCCATTACGCGGAAGAAATCGGAGCGGGAGAACGGATCACCATTGTAACCAGGTATAATTCGGAGACCCACGAACAGGAGAGCCCGATCCCATCAAATTTCGAATACAAGGTCGATATCATTGCCGCGACACCCGGTTGTTAGTGGATTTAAGACGATCAAAGTCCTTGAAAAACTCGGTTTTTCTTTTCTTCGGCAGGTCGGGAGTCATGTCCAGATGCGTAAAGTTGTTGGAGATAAACGGCTCCGGGTTACCATACCCCTTCACGATGAACTCAGCACGGCCACGCTGAACACAATCGTCACCGACGTCGCAGAATTTGAGGGTATGACAAGAGAGCAAATCTACGATCTCTTACGGTAACCCTCTTCTTAAGCCAACAAATATCCTTCCGCGAATCGAGAATGTATCTGATCTCCTCACGAAGACCGGAGCCGGGAGAGGATCCGCTCTTTCTTTGCGAGCGCCGCTTCCGCCGCCCGCTCGACTCCCGCCTTCATCTCCTCAAAATCCCTTTTATCTTCGTCCACGACCTTCTTCACCGGGGTGTAGGCCGACTCCCGGAACCGGGGCGTGAAGTCCCGGATCTCGCCGTCGACCGAGAGGACCGATTCGGGCTCTCCTTCCTCGACATAGCCGACCTCTTTCATAGCGACACCTGCGGACTCGACGACCCGCCGGATCGCGGGCGCGAGCTCCGGCGGCGCGACGACCAGGAGGGCGTCGAGGGAGACGCCGAGGTAGTCGATCTCGAGGGCATCGAGCATCTTAAGGACCTTCGGCTGCACGAGCGTCCGGAGTTCGTCCTCGACGACGACGATCCGGCATCCGGCGGTCTCGGCCATCTCGAAGGCGTCGCCCCGCAGCCCGCCGTTCGTGACGTCGGTCATGGCGTGGATGCCGGGGAGGATGTCGCTTGCGAGGAGCGCCTCGCAGGCCTTGAGGAAGTGGAGGTTGATCGTCTCCTCGACGACGTCGGGGAACCCGGAGTAGATCGCGGCGGTCGCAATCGTCCCGCCGCCGGCCCCCTCGGTCATGAGGAGGACGTCGCCGGGGGCGATCTGTTTTCGGGCCGTGAGGTGGTTCGCGACGCCGACGGCGCCGACGCAGCCGGTCATCCGGGTCCCGAGCACCATGTCCCCGCCGATGCGCAAGGTGGAGCCGGTCACGAGGGGAACGCCCATGGCCTCACCGACAGCGGAGACGCCCGCCGTGTAGTCGAATATCTTCGCGACGTCGCCGTCGTCGGCGACGTGGATATCGGAGAGGAGGGCGACGGGCTTTGCGCCCATGACGTAGACATCCCGGAGCGTCGCCCGGGTGACGTGGAACCCGGCGAGGAAGGGGAAGTCGGAGAGGCGGGAGTGCATCCCGTCGACGGTGGTTATGATATAGTCCCCTCCGGCACATACGGCGCCTGCGTCGTCCATCTCGTCGACGCCGACCGCAGCCGACGTCCGACCGATGATGCGGGCGAGCTGCCGGTGGGCGAAGAAGTCCCCGGACCCCCGTGATCCGACGCCGAACTCACCCATCGTCGAGCCGGAGGGCTCAAAGGTGAAGAGGTCGCCGGAGAGGCCGGTCGAGTTCTTCGCTTCGGTTAGGACCGCCCGGGCGAACGCCTCGGCGTAGGCGGGAGTTATACGGTGGCGCTTGATGGAGAGCACATCCCGGGAAAGAAGGCGCACGATATCGTCGTCAGGGGCGCCGGCAGCGAGGTGCCGGCGGCTGATCTCTTCTACATCCATTGTAAGAGTAGTCGATGCAAAACCAGATAAAAGGAGTGGCGTGGGACAGGCAAAGATTCAAGCGGATCTACGCCGACAATTGAAGAATGACGGATGCGCAGATGATCGCCGCATGCTCCATCGCCGGTTCCGACTCGGGGGGAGGGGCGGGCATCCAGGCAGACTTAAAGACGTTTACGGCGCTCGGCATCTGGGGGCTGACGGTCATAACAGCAGTCACGGCCCAGAACACCCACGAGGTGCGAGGGACCTGGATGCTCCCCCCGGAGGCTGTGCGGGCTCAAGTGGAGGCGGTCGCCGACGACTTCGCGGTCGGGGCATGGAAGACGGGGATGCTCGGTAACGGCCCCAACACCCGGGCCGTTGCGGAGGCCCTGCCCGACGGGGCAACGCTCATCATCGACCCGGTGATGATATCGACGTCGGGCCACCGGCTCCTCGCGGAGGACGCCGTCGCGGATCTTGTGGAACTGCTCATCCCCCGGGCGGAGGTCGTCACCCCGAACCTTCCGGAGGCGGAGGTGCTTGCGGGTATGCGGGTTGCGACCCTGGACGACATGGTCGAAGCGGGCCGGCGGATCCTCGACCTCGGCGCCGGGGCCGTGGTGGTGAAGGGGGGACATCTCGCCGGCGGTGCGGCGGTCGATATCCTCATCGACCGGGATGGTGTGATGCGGCTCTCAGGGAAGCGTTATCCCTACTCGGTGCACGGGTCGGGGTGCTGCTTCTCTGCGGCGCTCACCGCATACCTTGCCCGGGGAATGCCTGCGCGCCACGCGTTCGCCGCAGCCCGGGAGTTCATTGATACGGCCATCCGGGAGGCGGCGGGTGGGCCCGGGCCCGTCAGGATCGTCAATCCCGGGGGAACGATCTTTTGCTGACACGGAAATAATATTTCCCGATATCGACATAATTTTGATTTTTATGTCCTACTTTTTCCGAAATCCTTCTTCTTTTATCACCAGACGGAACCCCGGTGAAAACCCCGTATTCCTCCCATTATCAAGTAGAAATAGTAAATACCCTTTTGATTGTTTAAAAACAAATCCGGAATTTTAATAACCAAGAGCCTGCAACTACTGTAAGAATGGATGAGATCGACGATGCGATTCTTCGGGAGCTGCAGAGGGACGGGCGGATGCCTATGGCAGAGCTCGGCTCGATGCTGGGCATCGCACCGTCAACGGTCTTTAAACGGATCGAGAAGTTAAAGAACGCCGGTATCCTCGAACGGTTCACGATCGTCATCAACCAGAAGTGTTTTGAGCATACCCTGGTCGCTTTTCTGAACGTCAGGGTCCACCCGGACGGAAAGCCGGAGGTCGAGGAGTTTATGCGGGACCACCCGGACATCCTTGAACTCTACGAGGTGCTGGAGCCCGGGGACTTCTTTGTCAAGGTCCGGGTGCAGAACATATCCGAGTTGAAGCGGAGCGTGCTCATCCCCCTCTCCGGCCTTCCGGGGGTGAAGGATATCCAGACGATCATATCGGTGAGGAAGGTCAAGGAACAGACATAGGTGGAATTGAATGCAGATTGAGATCATGCAGCAGATGCTTGCGGTTGTGACGCTTCTTCTGGGGGCGCTCCTCATCGCCATCATCTTCAACGCCTACCGGATTGTCAGGCAGCAGACGCTGCTCTACTTTATCTACGGGCTTTTTACGCTGATCGTGGGGATAACGTTTGCGGACCTGGTGAGTGTCTTCGCGCCCGATGAATTCATCATCCTCTGGTCGGCGGTCTTCTCTCGTATCGTTGTAATCCTCGGCCTCTGCGTGATGGCCTATGGTGTCCTGAGAGGGTGAGATGCGGACCGGTACCTCATTTGCCCGGGACTGGCAGCTGATCAAACTCGCCAGGTCGATGCCGCGGCACGACGTAGCGAGCCCGATCGTGCGGAACCTCCTTCGTGACGCCTCCCCGGCTCTCGTGAAGCAGGTCACCGCAATCGCCGGCCGGCTCGGCGCAGAGGATGGAAAGGCCCTCCTCGCCTGCAACAAGGAGCAGTTCGATCCCCCCACGCTGATGGAGGGGCTCCTCCTGATATGGGGGATCCCCTGTGA
>JALNXI010000144.1 GCA_023230425.1 Methanoculleus sp.
ATATAACAGGCGTCGGAGTTAGCAACCCTTTCCGGGACGTTGATGGCCATCAGGAACTCCTTTAAGGTATCGTGCCGGAACTTGATGACCTCGGCAACCTCGCGCCCCGCGGGCGAGAGAACCACCCCTTCGTAGCGCCGGTACTCGACGAGACCCATGCCGTCGAGTTTCTGGAACATCTCCACGACTGTCGACGGACTGATATCCAGCTCGCACGCTACGTCCTTGGTGCGGGCGTACCCTTTCTCCAGCGTAACGTTGAGGATGGCCTCAAGGTAGTCCTCGACCCTCCTGCTGAGGTTGTTTGCACATCCCCGGTGTCTCATACGGCACATATGTTTCATACGGCAAGGTATACAATCTGTTTGGGACTGACTCCTATATATCGGCATTCGATCGGTTTGATGGAACTTCATCGCCTTTCGGTGCTTTTCTTCAAGAACGTGGTCCACGATACAGAATCGTTCTTCCCGTGCTGCCGTCACGATGACTCGCTTTATTCTCGTGTCTCATCGAACCTCCCGGTAACGAGGAAGTAGAGGATCACCAGCGTAAACGGCAGGAGGAGGATCGCCGGCGAGTACGGCGGAGCAAATCCGCCGACGAATCCCGCAACCGAGTTGAAGAACTCCGATGCCTCCTCCCCGGCGGGAATGCTCTCGCAGAGCCGGGCGAAGATGTCGGTGCCGGCGATGATCCAGACCATGACCGCACCGAGGACCGCCTTCCCGAACTGTTCCAGAGACCCGGCGCTCTTTACACCACCGAGCATGAAGAGGCCGCCGAAGACCATGACGGCGCCTCCCCACGCCCAGCGGAAGAAGTCGTCGCCGGCGATCTCAAGGATGCCGACTGAAAAGCCGGGACTCGCCCCGGCCCAGACGAGGATGTCGGCGAGGCCGAAAGCAAGCGTAACGAGGCCGAGCAGCCCGATGTAGAGCGAAAGTGTAGTGGAATTCTGGTTCATGTTATGCAACCCCCATAAGTATGCCGACGGCGTGGATCAGTCCACCGTAGATGAAGACCGTCGCCACGAGCACGGCAACCGCCGCAGCAAGTTCCTTCCACCCCTCACGCAGCATCACCACGAAGGTGGCCACGCAGGGGAAGTAGATGGAGACGAGCACCACGGAGGTGATCATCTGGTACGGCGTCATGGCAATGGCGGAGAGCTGGGCGACCGCGAGGTCTTTCCGGAGGAAGGCTGCAACGAGCGGCCCTACCGTCTCTTTCGGCACCCCGAACCAGATGACGAAGAGCGGTTCGAGGAGATCGGCGAGTGCACCGATGATACCCGCAAGATAGAGAACGTTGACGATCAATACTCCGAAGAGGACAAACGGAACCGCATCCTTCAGGAAACTCTTTGTCCGATTCATGAGTTTTTTCGCGACGTTATCCCATAACGGCCAGTGGTAGGGCGGGACGTCGATGAGAATCTCGGGGTTGCTGCCGGGGATGATCCGGTCGAGCACGAACCCGAAGATCCCGAACCCGATGACCAGGTAGAGCATGACCCACCCCACCGTCTCGGGGATGACTTCGAGCATCACGCCGATCTGCGCGCCACAGGGGATGAATATGGCAAGCAGGCTCATCATGATAAAACGCTGTTTCCGTGTCTCCAGGACACGGGTCGCCGTCACCGCCGGCACGTTGCACCCGAGCCCGAGGATCGCCGGCACGATGGCGTAACCATGCAGCCCGATCCGGTGGAACACCGTATCCATCAGGACCGCCAGCCGCGGGAGGTAGCCGGAATCCTCAAGGACCGTCATCATCAGGTAGAAGATGAGGACGGCCGGCAGCACCACCCCGATCGAGACGAAGAGACCCGATGTGAGCATCCCGAACGCTTCGAAACAGTTTTCTGCCAACGGGTCGCCGACGAAGAGGAAGTAGTGGATGCTCGCCGGGTCGGGCCAGACTTCCTGGAGCCACGGGAGCCAGTAGTTGTCGAAGGCCTTGACCATGAACCCGTCCGTGACGAGGGCACCCGCAAACGAGGAGAAGATACTCCAGAACGCGTAGAGTACGGCAACCGCGACGGAAATGCCGGTTAGCGGCCTGACGGTGAGATCGCCGAGGACGTCGCCGAGTGTCTGCCGGTGGGTCCCGGTGGTCACCGTTTTTCGGGCGATCGCATCGACAAGATCCCACCGTTCCTGCACGGGAAGCGCCATCCTAACAGCCCCCGCACCGGCCGCATTCGGCACATCCGCCGGACCGTGCCGGCTCATCGAACCGCCCGTCGGCCCGGGCCCGCACGTTTGCGATATCGGCCTTCTGCGCTTTGCGTATCGTCTCCGCAAGGTTCCGGATGCCCTCGCCGCCCGTGGCCGACGTCGGCACCACCGGCGCGCCGAGGATCTTCTGGAGCATGCGGGCATCGACCGCGATCTGCCGGTCGCGTGCGGCGTCGATCATGTTCAGCGCGATGATCACCGGACACCCCCGTTCGATCACTTCCAGAGCCAGATAGAGCCCGCGCTCGACCCTGGTTGCATCGAGAACGATCAACACCGTCGCGTCCGGGTTTTCCGAGATCAACCGGACCGCCACACCCTCGGCGGCATCCCGGGCCTCCAGGGAGTATGTCCCCGGCGCATCGATGACCTCGTACTCCTGCCCGGACTCGATGAGGACGCCCTTCGTGTAGTCGACCGTCGTTCCCGGGTAATTGGAGACGACCGCGTCTCCCCCGGTGAGCCTGTTGAAGAGAGCACTCTTCCCGACGTTCGGGTTACCCATCATCAGCACGGTCTTAGACGTATCCGCCATGCTCAAGACCCCTCGTGTCCCTCGGTCTCGATGACGACCCCTTCGGCAGTATCCAGCCCCATCGCCACCTCCATATCGTCGACGACGACGACAACGGGCCCTTTGATGGGCTGGCGGGTGCTCATCTTCACCTGTTTTTTCATTCTGATGCCCAGGCGGTTGAGTTCGTATTGTGATGCACGAATCTCCCGGATAAATCCGGATTCGCCATATTCCAGTTCGGACAATCTTTTCACGAAATTACACCTTCTGTACCTGAATTTTCTGTGCCATTCCCCGGCCGAGAACAAGCGTCTCGCTGCCGATCCTGACGACAACCGGGCCGAATCGGCCGGAGAGTGCAGTAATGATGCAGCCTCCGGCAAGCCCACGCAGCGCGAGGTGCTGGCAGAGACACTGCCCGCCTTCGATCGCAACAACCCGGGCGCGTTCGTTCGGAAACAAATCAGTCAGTTGCATTCCCGCGTAAAACAGGTATCAAATTCGGCTGTAATCAACCAGAGCCGAACACTCTTCGGAAAACCATGAATTCCCCGGAGAGGTTTCGGAAGAGATGAGCAAACCGAAAGGCAACCGGTTCCCCGGCAAGCAGCGGCACACACTCCTTCGTGGGGGTACGCTCCGCTCCACGAGACGTAAAACAGGATTCTGTCTGCCGTACTGCACGGGGCGCGGCCTCATAGGGGTTTCACGATAAGAAAAAGAAAGGGTTACGTTTATCCAATGGTGTTGATCCGGTACGTGTACGGAGTGAGGCTCTACCATGGTAATTTCATCCTCCCCCTGACCCGATTGATAACCCGAGAGAATGCCAAACATCAGCGAAAGACTACACCGGGCCACCTCCGGGGTCTCGGGCGGCACGGTGCGATGCCGGACCGGGTCCCTCCTCCCGGGAAACGATCCGGAGGATCTTCGGGCCGGAGGCTACCTGGTAACCGCCATCCATGTCGAGGCGTGCGATCACGGCGAACGCCTGCCCGGGTTCTCCGCCCCTCTGCGGGGCTGATTCCTGTGGCTTCATCATTTTTCGTCTCCTGTCGGATTCTGCCGCCACTTATTCTGTGTGTCGTTCGGGAAGCATCTACCCTCCCCGCACTCTGTTCGGTTTTGCCCTGAAAACGAGAGATGTGTTCGGTTCATAGCAAAAACCAAAACCCTCCGGGAGTACGGGCCCGGGCTACCCGGAGCGGCGGGAAGAGCGGCGGTCCGGATCCGATCCGGAGAGACGCCGGATAAACTCCTGGATCTCCTCCGGGTCCCGGACGCCGCGGATCGAAGCGCTGCTGCTCATCTCAAAACCCTTCTTACGCGGGACTTCCGGCTCTTTATCTGAAGCGAACTCTCTTCCGGTTTACTGTTCCTTACTTCGTTCATCTCATGGCTCCCGCATATTCGGTAAGGCGTTCGGGAGAGATAATATTCGCCCGAAAGGGTTTCGGATTTGAGCAGATGCCTGAAAAAAGGAGTCTGGTTGAGGCACCGAATGCTCCTTCGCGTGCAATTACTGAAGAGCTCGCCTCCAGGTTCATCGGAGGATATTCTACGCGCTGAAACCGAAGAGCCCGTTCACGCCCGGGAAGGTTCGGGCATAGCAGTCAGTGTAAACCCTCAGAGCCCGAGCCTTGCGAGAGGAGACACGAACGGAGAGAACTTGCTCTTCTCCGCGAGGCAGACCGGGCAGCGCCAGTCGTCGAGGAGGTTCTCGAACGCCGTTCCCGGGGCAATATCCGTATCGCCGGCCTCCGGGTCGTAGATATGCCCGCATATCGAGCAACGGTAGGTCTGCATGCTTATCACCGGCGGGGAGTGGTTCGGCTACGGACTTAACCCTGCCGCCGGCCTTGCAACATTTTTTGAGCACTGGCGTAGAACCCATGATCCTGCCATCATGAGAGAGACCGTTATCGCGCTCGCCGACCTGACCCGCGCCCACTTCTTCTTCGTCTGGCCCCTGCTCTTCTGCTCGGGGCTCGCGCTCGCGTTCCAGAACTACGGTGGGTTCTCGTGGGATCTCGTCGGCCGGGCGGCGCTTATCGGTCTCTTCGGGTTCGAGGCAGGGCTCGTCTTAAACGACTACGTCGATCGGGAGTACGATCGGCGGGACGTCAATGACTCGCTCACCCGCTACTGGCGGCCGTTTGGAGCGCGGCCGATACCAGAAGGACAGATCTCCTCCCGTGCGGCCTTCACCGTCTTCCTCGTCCTCGCCGGTGCCGCGGCCGCGCTCGCCGCGACTCTGCCCGCACCCCACAACCTCTATGTCCTCGGCATCATGGGCTACTCCTACGTGGTCGAGTACTTCTACCAGACCCGGAAACGGAGCCAGACCATCCCCCTTGCTCAGGTCGTCGGGCGGACAGACTTCGCCCTCTTCCCGGTCGCCGGCTACCTTGTGTACGGCAGCCCCGATACGACCGCTCTCCTCTTCTTCCTCTTCTTTTATCCCTGGACGCTCGCGCACCTCGCGGCAAACGACATCGCCGACGTCGTAAACGACCGCGCCCGGGGTATGGCGACGGTCCCGGTCCTCTACGGGATGAGGGGGGCGGCTGTCTGGGTCCTCGGCTTTTCGGCCGCCCACGCCGTTTTGGCGCTCGTCTTCGGCCTCACCCTCGGCCCGGTTGCACTCACCGGGTTCGCTGTGGGACTTGTCCTCCTCGGGGCTGCAAACT
>JALNXI010000145.1 GCA_023230425.1 Methanoculleus sp.
GGGGAGCGAGGCACTTCACCTCGTCATGGAGGCGCTCGTGGATACGGGCGACCGCGTCCTCTTCACTGACCCGGGGTTCGTCTCCTACGCCGCCCTTGCGACGTTCGCCGGCGGGCGGCCTGAGGGCGTAGAACTTGATGCGACCCTGCACATCGACGTCGAGCGTGCGAAGGAGCAGATGGACGGAGCGCGGCTCTTCGTCCTGAACACCCCGGGAAACCCGACCGGCGCCGTCGAGAGCGAGGAGTCGATCTGCGCCCTCGTGGAGTACGCGAGCGACCGGGGCGTCACCGTCGTCGCCGACGAGGTCTATGAACACTTCGTCTACGAAAAAAAGCACGTCAGTGCGGCGCGTTTCGGCGAGGACGTCATCACCGTCAACGCCGCGAGCAAGACCTACGCCATGACCGGCTGGCGGGTCGGCTACCTTGCCGCGCCGGAGGACTACATCCCCGAGTGCCTCAAGGTGCACCAGTACGCCCAGGCGTGCGCGACATCGATATCGCAGTATGCCGCACTTGCGGCGTACACCGGCGACCAGGGGCCGGTTTCGGCGATGCGGGAGGAGTATCGCGCACGGCGGGACCTCCTCTACGAGGGGCTCTCCGGTCTCGGGTTCGAGTTCCCCCGGCCGGAAGGCGCGTTTTATATGTTTGTCCCGATGGGCCGAACCCTTATCCGGCGGGCCATCGAAGCTGGTGTCATCATCGTGCCGGGCGAGGCGTTCGGCACGCGGGCACCCGACTACGCACGCTTCAGCTACGCGACGTCCCGGGAGAACCTCTCGCGGGCGGTCGCGAGGATTGAGGCGCTGATGGAGTGAGAGGAGAATGGTCAAAGAGTTACTCAGGAAGTTATCGGACGCTCACGGCGTCACGAGCAGCGAAGGGAACATCCGGGATATCATCAGGGCGGAACTGGCCGGATCGGTCGATGAGATCCGCGAGGACACGATGGGGAACCTGATCGCCACGAAGCGCGGCGACGACTTCTCCATCATGCTCGCCGCCCACATGGACGAGATCGGCCTGATGGTCCAGTACATCGACGAGAAGGGGTTCATCCGGGTCGTTCCCCTCGGCGGATGGTTCGGGCCGGTGCTCTACTGCCAGCGGGTGGTCCTGCACGGGACGAAAGGGCCGGTCCCCGGGGTCATCGGCGCAAAACCCCCGCACGTGATGAAGGAAGAGGAGCGTAAGAAGGAGATCAAGATCGAGAATATGTTCATCGACGTGGGTGCGGCCTCCGGGGAGGAGGTGGCGAACCTCGGCATCGAGATCGGCACCCCGATCACCATCGACCGCGAGTATACGGAACTTGCCGGCAACCGCGTCACGGGAAAGGCGCTCGATAACCGGGTCGGCGTCGCCATGCTCATCCGGGCGCTGCAGCAGATGAAGTCGCCCCACACGATCTACGGTGTCTTCACGGTCCAGGAGGAGCTGGGGCTGAAGGGGGCGAAGGTGAGCGCCTACTCCTTAAACCCCGACTGCGCGATCGCGACCGACGTCACCATCCCCGGCGACCACCCGGGGATCGAGAAGAAGGACGCGAGCGTCGAGATGGGCAAGGGCCCTGTCCTCGTCCTCGTCAGCGCGAGCGGCCGCGGGCTGATGGCCGACCCGAGGATGACCGCATGGCTCCGGGAGACCGCGGAGAAGAACGGCATCCCCTGCCAGCTCGAGGTCGGGACCGGCGGCAACACCGACGCGACGATCATCCACCTCGAACGGGGCGGCATACCGAGCATACCGTTCTCGATCGCCACCCGCTACATCCACTCCCCGGTCGAGGTGGTCGATACCGCCGACCTCGAGGCGGGTATCCGGCTCATCGTCGAGGCGCTGAAGAGCAAGCCCGCGCTCTGATACGACCCTCTCTTTTTTAGGATCAGCACCCCGGTGTCTATCTCAGCGGGAGTATCTGCCCGCGTCAATGCGACGGGACCGGTGCCTGTAAGAGCACGTGCCGGGAAAATTGGGGTGCCCGAGAGAAAGGTTCCGAGCCCGGGCGCATTTCGGTCCATGGTGCAGTGTCTTTTTTATTCACAGACCTTCACCGTCCTGGTCTGTGGACCCGCTGCATCATGTTGATACACCCCTTGGGTGATCCCACTCTCAGGCAAGACTCCCCATAGCTCTGAAAGGATATAGTTTTTGTTTTGCCATTACCATGACCATTAATCCGGGCCCGTCTTCCCGTTCGGCGCACTGCGACCGCCCGGGTCCCCCTCACTCCTCCACAACGATGACCGTTACCGGGCACGCGTCGGCGGCCTCGACCGCGCAGTCGGTAAGGTCGTCGGGCACCTCGCCCTCCGCGGGGTTCTCCTTGACCCGGTACTTTTCCGTCACCGAGCTTAAGTCGTCGCCGGGGTCCTGTTCGAAGATCTCCGGGCAGAGCGTCCAGCATGACTCGCAGCTGATGCAGCCCGGCCTGTCGATGGTAATCTTCACCACTCTCCACACCTCCGTTTCGGTCTCGGGAAGGTCCTCCCATATCTTAAACGTGACGGCCCGGCGGCCCCTGGATCCTCCGGGAGAGCGGCCCGTTCTTCGGCAGGGGAGTGGGCGGGACGCCGCCCATATCCTGCGGGGAGGGAGGCCGGCAAGATATATCGCTCGCCCGGCCAGATAAAAGAGGACTCACCTATGCGGGAGATTGCCTGGATCACCCTGTTCTTCGCCGGGCTCCTGGAGACCGGCTGGGCGCTTGGCCTCCGGTATACCGAAGGGTTCACGAAGGTAGGGCCGTCGGTGGCGACCCTTGCCGTGATGGCCGGGAGCGTCTACCTCCTCTCGCGGTCGCTCTCCGACCTTCCGCTCGGGACTGCGTATGCTGTCTGGACGGGGATCGGGGCGGTCGGGACGGTCATCGCCGGGATCGTGCTCTTCGGCGAGTCGCGGAGCTTCGTCCGCCTCCTCTGCATCCTCCTGATCGTATCGGGGATCGTGGGGCTGAAACTCTGTTCGGATGCGTGAGGGGACGGCCGGGTATCACTGAAGAAAAGAAGGCCGGGTCTCCCCCCGGCTCAGGGCTGTTTTGCCCGCGGCACGTAGGTCGGGAATGTGTCCCATGTGGTGAAGGCGGGGCGCTCTGCAGGGGCCTCACCCCTGATGAAGACGCCGAGGCCGTAGTACTTCGGCGTCTCCGGACCGGAGGGGAGTTCGCCCTCGTAGTCGTGCCAGGCCTGCACGAACTCATCGCGGTCCATGACGATCCTCGTCCCGAGCATGTCGGGATCTTCGAGGTAGACGGAACGGTCGTCAACCCCGATCACGACCATGTAGTGGCCCGTCGCCCAGGACTCTTCCCAGGTCTTGTTGGGCTCCTTGATGCGCTGGGCGTCGACGATGACCGGGACGCCGTCCCGGAGCGAGGCCTCGAGGTCGGCGATGGTGAGGTTCTCCTTCCACTCTGCCTCAAGCCCGAGGGTCTCCGCGACACGGACCATATCCCAGGGGTAGGTGCCGTGCACGGGGGTGGTGTTGAGGTGGGCGCGGAGGTCCGTCTCGAAGGCGTCGAGGCCCCAGTAACTGAGCACCGCCTGGAACGACGACGCCCCGCAGGAGTAGTACTCCGCCTGCCGGACGTCGGGGACCCCGGCAAGTATGGCCGGGCTGCTCTCCGGGGCCGGGGTGCCGGTCGCGAGGAGGACGGCACCGGCGGCGAGGAGTGCGCCGATGAGGAATGAGACGATTATCCGGGTGTCTATGAGAGAACTCTGCCCGCAGAACTGTTAACCGTTTCTTTATCACGCGGAGCGGGGCAGGGGATTTACCTCGTCGTCCAGGGCCGCGAGAAATGCGAGAAGGAGCGCGTGCCTCCTCCCGGCAATCTCCCGGGCGCTCTCCGTGTACATGAGATCCTTGAGGTTGAGCAGTTTTGCCCGGATATGATCGGCCGCGTCCGGGATACCGTTGTGCTGTGCGCCGGCCTGCATGAACGTCCTCGCGATACCGACCGCACCCATCGCGTCAAGGTTATCTGCGTCCGAGAGCACCCGGGCCTCGAGCGTTTCGGGGGCGATACCCGAGCTGTACCTGTGCGCCCTGACGGCATGGACGATGGCAGGGATACGGTCGGCCGGGTAGTGGATGGACTCCAGGTACGCCGCCGCCATCCGCGCCCCCTCCTCTTCGTGGGGGACGCCTGTCTCCTCTTCGACTGGCCGGGCGATATCGTGGAAGACGGCGGCCGGGATAAGGATCGTCATATCCGCACTCTCGCGGGCGCCGAGCGTCTCGCAGAGGCCGACGACCCGGAGGGTGTGGTCAAACCCGTGGGCTCCAGACCCCTGGAGCGCCGCCCGGACGTAGTCGAGCATCGCGGCTGTCTCTTCATCCATGCGGGATAACTCTCGCCCGGTCGGGAGAAAACGGTTCTGTTTCTGAACGCCCGTCCACCCGGTCTCCCGGCGCCCGGGGAAAGGAAATGCACGCTACGTCCCGGCGATCCCGCTCCGGATCGCGGCCGGCACGAACGGCGTCCGCTCCGGGGGAGCATCCGGGCCGTACGGCGGCACTATCCCCGCGGCCGGAACGTCCGGGAAGGGCACCGCCCGGCATCCCGGTCGGCGGGAACGGGGCCGTTGATGCTGCATTCTCCATCAGTCGCGGTCTTCTGCGTGTAGAGGGCACAGTCGCTGCAGGCCGGCATACCGACCTCTTTTTCGCCCGGGGATATGTAGGTTTTGCCGGCCGGGCTCTCAGGAAATATCCCCTATACGCAGAAGGCCGCCTCCGCCGGGGGTCCAAAGATCGGTTGACGTCCCCGGAGGGGGATGCCCGGCGTCCGGGCGGATGGTGCAACATCCCCGGGAGGTGACGGACAACGGCCCGCGTCCTCGCGGCCTTGTGCTACTAATGTTGCGTTAGATCACATTTTATGAGATTTGTGAGGGTGAAACAGATCATTTATGAGTTCTCCGGGTGATGTTCATCATATCGCCGGAGCGCCACAGTCTCCGTGACACCGCTGCCGGACAGGGGAGCCATGTACGACGGTATCGTTCTGACGGTGACGCTCGCCGCAGACCTGCTCGGGGAGATGGTCCCGATGATGGTCGCCGGGGTCTTCCTTGCGGAGGTGCTCGTCGCCCTGAAGATTGCCGGGAAGATTGCGGCCCTCTCCCGCCCGATCACCTCGTTCGCCCGGCTGAACGAGGAGTGCGGCACCAGTTTTCTCATGGCCTTCGTCTCTCCCCCGGCCGCGAACGCGATGCTGATGGACTACCACGCAAAGGAGCTCATCACCCGGAAGGAACTGATCATCGCGGCCACGATGAACTCGTTTCCGACGGTCGTCATGCACTGGCGATACCTCCTCCCGGTCTACATCCCGCTCCTCGGCGTCCCGGGCCTCATCTACTTCGGGCTGCTGATGCTCGTCGGCCTCGTAAAGACCGTGGTCATCATGCTCTTCGGCCGGGTGGTCCTCACCCCCGCGCCGCGC
>JALNXI010000146.1 GCA_023230425.1 Methanoculleus sp.
TAGACGAGGGCGGTCAGCAGGACTTCGAGCCCCACGCCCGAGAAGGCTATCGCGGCGATCAGGAGGAGGAAGAGGACGGTGACGGCCGCTCCAATGATCTTCGCCCACGGCAGGCCCTTCACCTCTGCGGTCAGGGCCGGGAGCGGCGGTAGCGTCTCCGGCGCATTCAGGTAGCGCTGCACCCCCTGAATGTGTCCGGCACCGACGACCGCCAGCACCCGCTCGTACCGGCCCCCGAGCATCAGGATCTGGTGAGCGAGATATGCGTCCCGTTCATCGATCAGGGCTTGAGCACCCTGGGGAGAGAATTTCCGGAACTCCTCCATCGCGGCACTCACCACGTCCTGGTTCGTGAACTCGTCCACGTTGATCTCCTGCCCCTCGACACTTACAAGCGAGTAGACCAGGGCCCCGATGAGTTTGATCTTCTCCCAGATCCCCATCATTCCCCAGAACCGGGAAAGCGTGATCCGGATATCCCGGTCGATGAACGCCACGGGTCTCTGGTGCGCCTCCGCCTCCTCGATGGCGGCCAGCATCTCGGAACCGGGTTTCACGCCGGTCTCGGCGCCGATCCGCTGCTGGATGTAGGTGAGCACCCACTGGACGAGGAGCCGGCCGAAGTTCCCGCCTTTCAGGATATCCGTGACCGAAGGCTCGGCCATCTCCTGCGTGAGCGACATAAACCGGCCCCGGTCAAGTTCGACGCCAACAATATCTGGCCGGAACTCCTCGATAGCGGACCGGACGTCCTCAACGCTCTTCTGCGAGACGTGAGCCGTCCCGACAAGATGGATATCAGCCATGGAGCACCTTCACGCCTTCGCTATCGATCACTGCACGCTTTCCCGGCGGAACCGTCGCTCTCTGGTAGACAGCGCGGATGCCGGCCTCCTCTGCCGCCTCGGCGGCTTGCCGTCCGCAGAGGTCGGCTGCTGCATCGTGCGCACTCGAGGGGGGAAGGGGCGTGCCGAGCCCGGGGCATTCAGAGACAAACAGGTCGTCGTCCACCAGCATAAACGGATAGGTGCGGCAGAGCCAGGGGCGATGGGCGTATACAGAGCACCGCCCATCCTGGAGAAAGATACAGGCTTTTGCCGTGCGCCGGATGCACCAGGCGAGGGTGTACTCTCCCCCGTTCCCGGCATCGATGAAGTCGGGATAGGGCTCGGCGACCTCATCCCAGGCCATCCCGGTCACCGCCATGATTGCCCGCACCTCGGCCGGGCTCACGATCACGAGGTTCGAGTCCTCCGCGACCCGCCTGCAGCAGGCGCCGCATCCCCGGCACCGGAACCCGACGGAGTCGATCCGGTCCGTAACGTCGTCTACTCCGAGCATATCTGGTCAAAATTCTCAAAAAGAAGCCGTCCGCTGACGGTATGACTGACCTCTGGGTGCCACTGGACACCGTAGAGGCGCTCACCAGGAGACGCCATCGCCTCCACACCGCAGATGGCCGACTCTGCAAGCCGGGTAAACCCTTCCGGCACCACCGAGACCTCATCCGCATGCGATGCCCAGACCCGGATCCGGTCTGGGTAGCCCTGCAGGATATCGTCATGTTCGAGTATATCGACCTCGACCGCACCGAACCCGCCGCTCGCACCCCGGCGGACTGCACCCCCCCGGGCCGTCGCCATGATGTGCAGTCCAAGACAGATGCCGAGAACCGGGAGGCCAAGGTCAAGGTACCCGGGAGCGACCCCGGCGCGGTCGAGCGTCGGGCCACCGCCGAGGATGACACCCCGGCAGCCCCGGGCGACCTCGTCCGGCGGCATAGTATTGGAGATCATTGTGGTCTCGATATTCATATCACGGAGCGTCCTCTGGATCAGGTGGTTGAACTGCCCGTGATTGTTGACCACATAGAGAGGAAGCATTGCTTATAGATGGATGTAAAAGGGTATAGTCCTTCCCTCAGGCATACTTCTGGACGAAATCGAAGACTTTTCGGGTGATCTCCGCCGGTTCGTGGCCCATCAGATAGGCGAGCGCGAGCGCCCCCCCGGCCCCCATCCCCTCCTTGACCTCACCGATGCAGTAGCGGGCAAGCCCGACGTGCCCGATGCCGGCAAAGTTCGGGTCGACGTAGTACGCGGTGGTGCCGACGTCGGCAACCGACCGGGCGAACCCGGCCGTGGGATCGTCCCTGACGTATACTGTTGTGGCCAGGTGCGGCACCCTTCTCCCGAGCGCTTTCAGGGTAGCCGCCACGGCAAGCATCTGGGTCCCGCCGGCGAAGATGATATCCCCGGAATAGGCACTCGCGATCCCTGCCGCTACCGGCATCATGGGATCGCCCGCGGCACGGAGGATATCCAGGGGCTCTCTTTCGCCCGCTTCAAGGATCCGGGCGAGCACTTCCCTGCAGACGGCATCTTTCAGATCCACCGGGTTCGTGGCGAAGGCGCTGCTGACCGAGGCATCGTAGCCGAGCGCCCGCAGCACGCAGAGTGCGGTGGTCGTCCCCCCCGGAACACACTCGCCGAGCATCAGGAAGTCGCTGTACTGCGAGAGAAGCCGGCCGACCGTCTCGCCCCGCTCAAAGAGGAGCGCCGCATGCGGCACCGCATCTTCCTTCCGCGGGTCGCCGCCGGGGTTCCCGTAGACGTCCAGGCAGGGGACGGTGGGGGTATGGGCGAGCCCGGCGTTGATGAGGACGGGAGATAGACCGGTCAGTTCCACCATCGACCGGGTGATCGTCGCCGGCGTCGGGCACCCGGTGGGCGTGTTCGGCCGGGCCGGCACGCTCGTGATCGCGCCGGTCGTGACCAGCTCCGCATCCAGAACCGGCGTGAGGAGGGTCTTCTCCGGAGTCGGCCCGGCGCCCGATATGCCGGGGACGGTCGAGAGCATGGTGTTCGCGAGGACCAGCGCCATCATCGGGCGGCGCGGCCTGATACCCGGGTCTTCTGAGAGGAACGGGTTAGACATCAGGTACAGAGTGGGTGCTGGAGGATAGAAGAGGTTGCTGCCGGCAGGGTGGCTCAGGGCAGCGGGTCTCCGGCACAACCGTTGCCAGGGCGCACAATTGCCCGGAGGTGATGGGGGCCCGGGGTCGTAACCTGCATCCCCGGGGGCTGGCTCTCTGCTCTGCGGGAGACCGTGAGCATCTCCCTCCCCCAAAGGGCAGCCCGGGCCCACACCTGAACGCCTGGCGAACAGCCACCCCCCCACGAGGCAGCCATCCTCCGGAATGCTATCGCAAACGCCATATCCAAACGCGGAAATACCCGCCGGGCTCAATACATGAACAATGTTCGAGATCGAGCGCAGGCTGGAAGAGAAGGGTATCGCGAGGAGAGATATCATCGCCTCCGCAATGGAACTCTACGTCCCCCACGGGATCGGGGTGGAGGAGGCCGCGAAACGACTGGATGCGAAGATCGGAAAAGCCCTCGAGGACCCGAACGTCTCATCGCTCCTCCTTGGCGCCGTCCTGCTCGAGGATGAACTCTACTGGAAGCGGAAGAACTCCGAGATCGCCGACGATCCGGTCTTCCTCCTCTCGGACGAGATCATCGGGATGGCCATTGCCGAGGTGATCGGGGGGACCTACGCGCGGTTCGAGTTCACCCGCTACGACCAGAAGAAACCGGGAATTTTAAGCAAACTCGGGCCGTTCCTCGACGATGCGGTCGCCGGGCTGATCGCGGGCTGCACGTCACGTCTCTACAGTGAGTCGATGTGAAGTCCGTCCTCGCCCTCCTCCAGTTCTGCACATCGCTCCCCCTCGGGAGACCGGTTGAGTTCGAGCACTTCGCCCGCCGCTCCTACCTCTACCCAATCGCCGGGTATGTTATCGGCGGAATAGCGGCCGGTATCGCCTGGTGGATAGCACCCCCGGCGGTGGGTGCGGCCGTCGCCCTCGCCGTTGTGCTCGTTCTCTCCGGGTGCAACCACTTCGACGGCCTGCTGGACTTCGGCGACGGGCTCATGGCCCACGGGAGCCGGGAGAAGAGGATCGCGGCCATGACCGACAGGACCACCGGGGCCGGGGCCGTCGCGGCCGGGATCGTCGTCACGCTCATCGCGTTCGCCGGGCTCCAGAGCGCGGCACCGCTCTGGGCGGCCATCCTCACCGCCGAGGTCTCGGCAAAGGTCGCGATGTCTTACCTCACCACACTCGGCGTGCCGTTCCGGGAGGGGATCCACTCCTACCTCCACGGGTTTGCGAGACCCTGGTTCCTCGTCCCGGCCACCCTGCTTGCGCTGCCCCTCTTCCTGCTGCCGGTGCCCGGGGTGAGTGTCGCGCTCGC
The DNA here is from genome assembly GCA_023230425.1 of Methanoculleus sp. Classification (GTDB taxonomy): domain Archaea; phylum Halobacteriota; class Methanomicrobia; order Methanomicrobiales; family Methanoculleaceae; genus Methanoculleus. The sequence goes on from JALNXI010000146.1 coordinate 4,263, forward strand.
GCTCGCGCTCACGGCCGCCATCGCGGCAGTGATGATGCTTCTTGCCCGGCATCTCTTCGGCGGCGTCAACGGCGATGTCGTCGGTGCCACAAACGAGATCGTCCGGGCGGGGGTCATCCTCCTCCTTGCCCTCCTGTGACCATCCTTTTTATCCCGGCGGTCGCCACTACTGTAGGATGAAGAAAGACTACACCCTCTACTCCCGGGGAGGTGTCATCACCGAGCGGAACGCGGACTATGCGACGCTACGGTTGCGGGTTCCGGCAGGTGTCCTCTCCGCAGAGCAAGTCCGGCAGCTCGCGAGGATCAGCGTGAAATACGGGGACGGCTCACTCCACCTCACCATGTGCCAGACAGTGGAGATTCCACATGTGAACCCCGAGAACCTCGTAAAGATCGCCAAAGCCCTCGAGAAGAACGGGACACCCATCGGGGCGGAGCAGAACGAGGTGGTGAACATCATGGCCTGCCCGGGGACAGAGCGGTGCAAGTACGCCAACTGCGAGACGATCGACCTTGCCCGGAAGATCGACAAGCGGGTCTTCGGGAAGGAACTCCCGATACGGTTCCGCATCGCGATATCCGGCTGCACCTACATGTGCAACAGCCCGCTCTTGAACGACATCGGGATCATCGGCCGGATCCGGCCGCTGCGCACACCCGGGCTCTGTACGGGATGCGGCACCTGCGTGGAGTACTGCAAGCAGTGCGCCATAGCGCTGAAGAACGGCATCTCTGTCCTTGACGAAAGCAAATGCGTGCAGTGCGGCATCTGCGTCCACTCCTGCCCCTACCACCTCCTGAAGACGGAGTACGACCACTACCAGATCACCGTCGGCGGCCGGCGGGGGACTTCACCCCGGATAGGGCGGGAACTCGTCACCGTCGAGACCGAGGAGGAGGTCGTCGAGGTTGTCGACCGTATCGTCTACTGGGTCTACCGGACTGCCTGGAGCGACCGGCTCCTTGCCGACCAGATGGACGAGATCGGGTACGAGATGTTCGCGGAAGGGATCCGGAAGGAGTTCGGACCGAAGGGAGAGGAGGCGGAGGGGTAATGTGATAAGTGGTCACTGATATCACCTGTATCGAATTATTTCACATTTATTATTCACATATTTTTATTACTCACCCAGTATACTCCTTATCATGAAAGAACAATAGCTTCTCG
>JALNXI010000147.1 GCA_023230425.1 Methanoculleus sp.
GAGGAGGAGGACTATTGCCGCACACCACCGGAACCGTGTGGCTGATAATCCATCAAATCAGCCACATTTCACGGAATAGGGCATTATCCTCTCGAATCCTCATGGCTAAAGTTAGCGCATATGGGGCTCGCCCCCCCTGTCCCCGCCCCCGTGACGATACCCCCACGGTCCACTGCCCGGGCGAGCCCGGAAGACCACCCGACCCGGGCTATCCCGGCACTCACTCTCCGGGCGTGGGAAGGTTCCCATTATCAGTTCTATCTTAGAGCACTACCGTTCGTTCCAGTGGATACTCCCCATACCCACGGGATGTCGTTCATACCGGTCCGATAATCTGGAATTGATGCACTACTCGTTCTTCCGGGGCTGCGCAAAGGCTTTCCAGACCTGCTCACGGTAGACAGGACCGCTGTTATAAGTGCAGAACGGGATCAGGCGGCCGTCGGGGGTCGCGTAGTGGATGCAGCACCGCTCCACCCGGGAGAGGTCGTAGTTGTAGTTGTCCATGAAGTGCATCGTGCCGATGAAGAGGGCGTTCCAGTGGAACTCGCGCAGGGCCTCGAAGTTCTGCATCACGAGGGTCTTACCTATCAGTTTCAGGAACTCCCCGGTATTCGTCTGCTCCGCCTTCCGCGTGGAGCCGTAGAGGTCCTTGACCCCTTCGACGAGGGTCACATACTTGTTGATCGACCCGCCTTTCGCGAGCTTCGCGCCCATCTTCTCGACCGACTCGAAGAAGGCGTCGACATCCACCATCTTATTGACCGGGACCATCCCTTCATCGGTGATGAAGACGTATGTCGCCGCGCCGCAGTGCTGGTGCGTGGTGAACGTGACCTGAGGTTTGCCCGTATACGCCTCAACGAGTTCGGAGATCGGGACCACACAGGGCACCGGGTAGAAGTAATCTTTCCGGATCACGCCGCCCGTCTGCTCCTCGATCCGTTCCGCAAGCTCCGGGATGGTGATCCGCTCTTTCTTGATATCATCCTCGCTTGCGGCCCCGGTGAACGCCACCGGCTGGAAGTTGACGCCCCGGACGGCCTTGATGTGCTCTGCGGCATACTTGATGATGGCGCCCACCTCGTGGTCGTTCCTGCCCTTAATGACCGTAGGCACCAGCACCACCCCCATACCGATCTTCTCGCAGTTCTCTATGGCCCGCCGGTCGCTCGCGAGTTTTGTGTTGGTCTCGCGGCTTACGCCGTCAAAGTGCAGGTAGACGGTGGAGAGCCCCGCCTCCTTCAGTTCTGCAATGTATCCAGGCTCCTGCGCGATCCTGATGCCGTTCGTTGCGACCTGCACCTGGTACAGCCCGAGTTCCTTCGCCTTCCGGATGAGTTCGGGGAGATCGTCGCGCATCGTCGGTTCGCCGCCAGAAAACTGGACGGCAGGCACCGGGACCGGCTTTTCCTCGCGTAGCATGCGCAGCATACCGACGACCTGGTCGAAGGTCGGCTCGTATATGTAGCCGCATGCCCGGGCGTTTGCAAAGCAGAAGTCGCAGTTGAGGTTACACCGGTTCGTCAGGTCGATGTTCGCAAGCAGCGTCGTTGACCGGTGGTTCTGACAGATACCGCAGTCGGTCGGACATCCCGCCGGGGAAGCAGTCTTCTGCGGGTTCGATATCCCCTTTCCGATGCACTCGTAGGCGTCAAACCTTCGGTACATCTCCGCGTCCGACCAGTAGAGGGCCCGATACGCGCCGTGCTCAGGGCAGGTACGGACCAGCCAGACTTTCCCCTCTTCCTCGACGATATCGGCATCAAGCACGCTACCGCATGTTGGGCAGAGGCTCTTTGTCTTTTTCATCAGCATTCTCTCACCGTGCCCATCCTTCATTCGTATCTCATATTTCGACACTTTAATCTTTATAATTACTGATTGTACTGAGTATTGGCGCTTATCGATATGGACGTTGGATACTGGATCTTCTCCGGGCTCGCTGCGTTGTGGATCATGGTCCCGGCCTATGTGCCGAACTCAGCAGCCGCACTCCTCGGCGGCGGAACACCTATCGACTTCGGCAGGACGTGTAGCGACGGCAAGCGGGTCTTCGGCGACGGTAAGACATACCGGGGGTTCTTCGGCGGTGTTCTCTGTGGAGTGCTGGCGGGTCTCGTCCAGATCTGGATCTGGTCCTCGTTTGGCCTGACCGCACTTCCCCATCATACGCTCCTCTCGGTTATACTGCTTGCGGCAGGTGCGCTCCTCGGCGATCTCGGCAAGAGCTTCCTGAAGCGGAGGCTGGGAAAGGAGCGGGGCGAGTCCTGGTTCCTGGCCGATCAGTACGACCTGGTTATTGGTTCTTTCCTGCTCATCCTCCTGGTTTATCCAGAGTGGCTGTTCGAGAATATTACCTTACCCATTGCCATCTGGATCGTCGTCATGACACCCCTCCTTCACCGCGTGGTGAACATTATCGGCTACTACATCGGAGTTAAAGAGGTACCATGGTGAACCCAATTGCAACATTGTTACTTGAGAGCGGGGCTATCGAATTCGGGGACTTTCTCCTCGCATCGGGAGCCCGGAGTACTTACTACATCGACATCAAGGCCGCAACAACGAACCCTGCCATCCTTACAGTAATCGGGAAAACCATCGCTGAAGGCTGGGATTTCGATATGGTGGCCGGGGTGGCGGTCGGCGCCGTCCCGATCGCCGTCGCCGTCTCGCTTGCGAGCGGCCGGCCGTATGCGATCATCAGGAAAGAGGCGAAGGATCACGGCAAAGCCGGGGCGATCATCGGCGATGTGAGTGAAAAGCGTGTTCTGCTGGTCGAGGATGTAACCACGTCCGGGGGAAGTGCTCTCTACGGCCTTGCAACGCTGCGTGCCGCAGGCGCGCATGTCGACCAGATCGTGACCGTCGTTGACCGGGAAGCAGGCGCCCATGAAGCGCTTGCTGAGAACGGAGCATCTCTTCTTGCGCTTGTGCGGGTCAGTGAGCTGCTCAACGGATAAACATTTTTTAAGAGCGGGAGAATAGATGCATATGAAAGTACTCGTTGTAGGTGGTGGTGGCAGGGAACATGCGATCACCAGGGCGCTTTCCTGCAACAGCGACATGAGAATATTTTCTGTCATGGCACGAAAGAACCCAGGAGTTGCCCGGCTCGCTGAGCAGGTGCTCTCCGAGAAAGAGACCAATATCCCGAATATAGTCAGGTTCGCCACCGAGTACGGGATTGATGCCGCGGTCATCGGGCCGGAGGCGCCCCTTGAGGCAGGCATCGTCGATCACCTCGAGGCGGCCGGGATACCCTGTGTGGGGCCGACCCGTGCCGCGGCCAGGATCGAGACGGATAAGGCGTTCTGCCGCCGGTTGATGGAGCGGCACGGGATAGCCGGGTGTCCGGAATACCAGGTCTGCCATGACCCGGAGGAGGCCCGGCGGTTCATCGAGGCCTACGACGGGGACCTTGCCATCAAGCCCATCGGACTCACCGGGGGGAAGGGTGTGCGGATCATGGGCGAGCACGTTGATGTGGCAGGGGCAGTCGAGTACGTCCGGGAGATCGGGGGGGACGTCGTGCTGGAAGAGCGGCTGCTCGGGGAGGAGTTCACCCTCCAGGCATTCGTCGACGGTGAGCACCTGGTGCCCATGCCGCTCGTCCAGGACCACAAACGTGCATACGAAGGGGATGTGGGGCCGAACACCGGCGGGATGGGCTCATACTCCCTGCCTGACCACATGCTCCCCTTCGTCACCCGTGCAGACTACAAGAAGGCGCTCCGGATCATGGAGGATACCGTCGCGGCCATGCGGGACGAGGGGACGCCGTACCGGGGGGTCCTCTACGGCCAGTTCATGAACACCTGCGACGGCCCCAGAGTCATCGAGTTTAACGCCCGCTTCGGGGACCCTGAGGCTATGAACGTCCTCTCACTCCTGGAGTCGGACTTCTCCGGGATCGTCCGCCATATCATCGAGGGAGACCTCTCGCCATCACATGTCCGATTCGCCCATAAAGCGACGGTCTGCAAGTACGTCGTTCCCGAGGGCTACCCGGAGGCTCCGGTGACCCGCAAGCCTCTCACCCTCGGCGACTACGGCGACGCCCTCCTCTACTACGCAAACGTCGAGGAGCAGGGGGGAACGCTCTATACCCAGACGTCGCGGACACTCGCATTCGTCGGGAGGGGCGAGACCCTCGAGGAGGCCGAGGCGATCGCCGAGAAGGCGGCATCCTCCGTAGGAGGGCGTGTCTTCCACCGCAGGGATATCGGCACCCGGGAGGTTCTCGAGAAGCGATGCCGGCACATGAGGGAGATTGCATGAAGAAGGATTTTCTCTCGATCATCGATATCGACGAGTATGAACTTGAGAGCATCGTCGCTGACGCGATGCACGTGAAAAGGCTGAAGGCTGCAGGGACCGCACACGAATTCCTGAAGGGGAAGAGCCTTGGGATGATCTTTGAGAAGGCGTCCACCCGCACCCGGGTCTCGTTCGAGGTGGGGATGACCGACCTCGGCGGCCACGCGCTCTTCTTAAACCCCCAGGATATGCAACTCGGGCGGGGCGAAGAGGTCAGGGATACGGCACGGGTGCTTGCCCGCTACGTCGATGCGGTGATGATCCGCGCCTACGATCACGCCACCATCGAGGAGTTCGCCCGTTACTCGACGGTTCCCGTCATCAACGGGTTATCGGACACCCTGCACCCCTGCCAGGTGCTGGCCGACATCATGACCTTGAGCGAGCGGTTCGGTGACCTTCGCGACCTGAGACTTGCCTGGATCGGGGACGGCAACAACGTCTGCAACACATGGATACTCTCCGCAGCCCTGACCGGTATGGAGATTGTGGTCGCAAGTCCCCCGGACTACCGGCCGAAGGATGCTGTCATCAACCAGGCGCGGGCGGCAGGCGGCAGGGTCAACGTCGTCACGGACCCCGAGGAAGCGGTTCGGGATGCGGATGTCCTCTACACCGATATATGGGTCTCTATGGGCGACGAGCAGGAGCGTGCCGAGCGCCTGCGGGCTCTCAAGGACTACACGATAGACTCCCGCCTTCTTGCACGGGCACCACCCGACGCTCTCGTGATGCACTGCCTCCCCGCTCACCGGGGGGAGGAGATCACCGATGAGGTGCTGGAAGGGCCGCAGAGCATCGTCTGGGACCAGGCTGAGAACCGGCTCCACGCGCAGAAAGCGCTGCTTATGCGGCTGATCGCCGGCGGCATGCCTTCGACGGACTAAAACACCAATGCGGCCGTTCCAGCCACAAGTTCGACGGTTGAAACCAATTATAGGCTCTTCCCGACGAGGGTGTCCCAATACCCCCTGACGGAGAGCCCATCCACGGATTTTTCATCTCGAACGGGCAAGGAGACCCCCTGCGCAAGTTGGGGGAGGAATTGCCCGCAACAAGCCCCGTACACTTTCGCCCCGCGGGAGTTATCTTATAG
>JALNXI010000149.1 GCA_023230425.1 Methanoculleus sp.
CAAAACGTAATACATCTCCATCAGGTGTCTTATGCATATACCTGACTTCATGTTTCCCGTTGCCCAGGGCCTTGTCTACTGGGTCATCGCTCTCATCTTCATCGTACTTGCCCTCCGATGGGCACGGCAGTCGATGGGAGAGGAGAAGGTACCGTTAGTCGCCGTGCTTGCGGCAGGCATCTTTGCCATCCAGGCATTGAACATCCCCATCCCCTGGGGAACGAGCGGCCACATGGTCGGTGCGGCGCTCGCGGCAATCGTCCTCGGGTCGCCGTTTGCGGGAGTCTTCGTCCTGACGCTGGTGCTCCTCGTGCAGGGCGTCATATTTGGTGACGGCGGCATCATAGCAATGGGCGCAAACATCATCAACATGGGCGTCATCGGCGGCTTTGTCGGTTACTACGGCTATGTCGCCATCAGGGGCGTGACAAAGAACTCATGTGCCGCTGCATTCATCGCCGGATGGGCATCGCTCTTCATCTCCGCGATCCTCTGTGCGGTCGAACTCGCCATCGCCGGCACGTTCCCACTCGTTCCGGGACTCACCTTCATGGGGGGATACCATGCCGTCATCGGTCTCATCGAGGGAGGCATCACTGCGGTTGCCCTCTACCTGATCGCATCGGCACGGCCCGATATCCTTGAACACCCCAGGGCGGTGAGCACATAATGGAGACGAAACAGTTTGTCATGATCGGTATAGCGATCGCTCTCGCGATCGCTGTTGCCGCGCCGTTCCTCGCGTCCGGGAACCCCGACGGGCTTGAGAGCGCGTTCTTCAGCATCTACGACGCAAAACACTTCACGGGCAGCGAACTGGACGAGGAAGCCGCCGCCGCAGCGGAGGAGCAGGCAATCACTGCGACCGGAAACGACTTCTCATACGAAGCGCTCATGCCCGATTACACCATCCCCGGCCTGGATAAGACCGGCGAGGTATTTGCCATCGTACTCGGCACGCTCCTCATGCTGGCCCTGGTCTATGGCGTTGCCCGGGTGGCTGCACGGCCCGATAATTAGATACCCGACAAACTCCCACTTTTTGCTATCATGCACCTGGTCGAGACCCGCGATCTCACCCACATCTACCGTGGCAATGTTCCCGCCCTGCAGGGTGTGAACTTCATTGCAGAGAGAAAGTCCCGCATCGCCGTCATCGGGCCGAACGGAGCTGGGAAGAGCACGCTTTTTAAGCACTTCAACGGCATACTCAAGCCCACGTCCGGCGAGGTGCTGGTCAGGGGCGAACCGGTCACGAAAGAGAACGTCCGCGAGGTGCGCAAGTTTGTGGGAATCGTCTTCCAGAACTCCGACGACCAGATCTTCTCCCCCACCGTGGAGCAGGACGTTGCGTTCGGCCCGACCAACCTCGGCCTCGACGAGGCGACGGTCGCCCACCGTGTCGGGGAGGCCCTGCACCTCCTCGGGATCGAGGGTCTGCGCGAGCGCGTGCCCCACCACCTCTCGGGCGGTGAGAAGAAACGTGTTGCCATTGCAGGCATCCTCGCTATGGAGCCGCAGGTGCTGGTGCTCGATGAGCCGACTGCCGGGCTCGATCCCCAGGGCGTCGCCGACCTTGTCGCGTTCGTCAACCGGCTGCCTGAAGAGTACGGCATGACGGTGATCTTCTCGACGCACCAGGTCGACCTTGTGGCGGAGGTGGCGGACTTCATCTACGTTATGGATCAGGGACAGATTGTGGCCTCCGGGACGGTTGAGGAGATCTTCACCCGACCGGAACTGCTCGCCCGGACCAGGCTCGATGTGCCGGTCATACCAAAACTGATCCGGTCGCTGCAGGAGAGCGGTGTCACCATCGATATGGCCTACACCTATGAGGGTGCGAAGAAGTCGTTCCTCGACGCGTACACGAGAAGAGCATGATCGACGACCTTTACTTCATCGAGAAGCATGCTTACAAGACCAGCATCATTCACCGGCTGGACGCGCGGGTCAAACTCCTCGTAACCCTCGCCGCCATCGTGGCGATCATAGCCATGCCGTACTCGACAAAGGTCTACGAGCTCGGTGCCGTCCTCTTTGCTCTCGTTGTCGTCCTCTGGGCCTGCTCCCGGCTCTCGCCGGCCGTCTACATCCGAAGGCTCGCGCTCATCATGCCGTTCGGGATCTTTCTTATCGGGTTTCAGATATTTGTAAAGAACCCCTACTACGACGTTTTTCACCCAATTGCTGCCCTGCCGTTCGGGATCGAGGTCTACGCCGAGTCAGTGCAGTTTGCTTCGATCCTCCTCGTGAAGTTCATCGTCAGCATATCGTTCATCATCTTGCTCTCATCGACGACGAGGATGCAGGATCTGCTGGAGGCGTCGGGGAGGCTCGGTCTGCCCCGGGAGTTCCTCCTCCCGCTCGGGATGATGGTCCGCTACATCTTTGTCTTTGCCGATATGTTCAGCAAGATTCGGTCCGCGATGGATACCCGGTGCTTTGACCCCCTTGACCGCACACTCCCCTACCGCTACAGGCTCCGCCAACTCGGCTATACGGTCGGTATGATCTTCATCCGGTCATATGAACAGGGCGAGCGCACCTACACGAGCATGCTCTGCCGGGGCTACGGGGAGAACGCCTGCCTGCACATAGGACAAAAACCCCTCCGTGCCGGAGAGGTCTCCTTCTTTGCCGGCTCGCTCGTCCTCATCGTGCTCTCCACGGTCCTGATCTATCTGCACCCATAGATGAGTGCGCGAGAAAGCGGATTGTTCATATCAGCCAGCAGTGTATAGGGTAGGTATGCCCGCAAAGAGCGAATTCGGCAGAGGGTTTGTCGTCAACCTGATGCTGCTTTCACGACACTTCGGCCTCTCCCCCGAGAAAGCCTTCTTTGGCGCCGCGGATCACCTCAACGACCTCACCGTGCCGGAACAGTTCCGGGGAACCGAGATCGAGGAGCTCATCGAGCGCCTCCGTAAGATGGTGATCTGGCACCAGCCGGGCATCCTGGATAAAGAAGACGCAGCAGATATTCGCAGGCTCCTCAACCGGATCGCGGTCGCAGTCGATAGCGAGCTTGGCATACCTGATCCGGATACAGGGAAATACGACTGACAGGGGCTCTTTCTTCCCTGCCTGAAACCGGCATCGCCTGACTCTTCCCGGGACAGACAGGGGGGAACCCGGTCGTGACACCCGACCTCCTCGGGCGCGCTCCCGGCGAGGTTTCACCAAACCGCGGACTGGCAGGATAAGCCTGAATCCATGAATTTACCAGAGCCATACAGTATAAGTGGTTATAAAACCAATATATACTGTGAGTTTTACTGTGATTCAGGACGCCGCTCGTTCAGCGGAGGTCACAAATGACTGATACCTACGATGCTTCCCACATCACGGTACTGGAAGGCCTGAGGCCCGTGCGGGAACGCCCCGCTATGTACATAGGCAGCACGGGAACCCGGGGACTGCACCACCTCGTCTACGAGGTCGTGGACAACGCCGTAGACGAGGCTCTTGCCGGGTTCTGCGATCTCATACAGGTGGTCATCAACCGTGACGGCTCAATCACGGTGGATGATAACGGGCGTGGTATCCCCGTTGACTACATGCCCCAGTATAGCAAGAGCGCTCTTGAGATCGTTCTCACCGTACTCCATGCTGGTGGAAAGTTCGATAAGAACACCTACCAGGTATCCGGCGGCCTGCACGGTGTCGGTGTCTCGGTCGTCAACGCCCTCGCGAGCTGGCTCGACGCGACGGTCTTCCGGGACGGCAACGTTTACGAGATGCAGTTCCGGCAGGGTCTGGTCGCAAAGCCGCTCGCGAGCCGCCCGGAGACCGAGCACGAGATGAAGGCGCGGTATGAGGAGCGATACGGCGCCCGACCCGGTCAGCGGTTCGACTACAAGCGCCTTCAGGGAACCCGGATAGCGTTCCAGCCTGACCGGTCGATATTCGAGACCGTCGAGTTCGATTATGATGTGCTGGACCACCGGCTCCGCGAGCTTGCCTACTTAAACAGCGGCCTTACGATCAGTCTCCGGGACGAGCGCACCGGGGATTCGGTCACCCACTGTTTCGAGGACGGCATCAGGCAGTTTGTCGCCCACATCGGCGAGGGGAAAGAGAGCCTCCACGATGACATAATCTACTTCCAGAAGCGCGACCCCGAGAGCATGGTCGAGGTTGAGGTGGCCCTGCAGTACAACGACTCGTACGCAGAGACAGTCTACACCTACGTCAACAGTGTGAATACCCGGGAGGGCGGCACCCACCTTGAGGGGTTCCGGAGCGCCATCACCCGGGCGATCAACAGCGCTGCTCGCAGAAACAACCTCCTCAAGAGTAACGACGCTCAGGTCCGGGGCGAAGACGTCAGGGAGGGACTCGCCTCCGTCATCAGCACCCGGGTGGCCAACCCGCAGTTCGAGGGGCAGACCAAGATGCGCCTCGGGAACAGCAACGTCCGGGGCATTGTGGATTCGCTCGTCTACTCGTCGCTCACCGAGTACTTCGAGGAGCACCCGAAGACCCTCCAGGTGATAGTGGATAAAGCGATGACGGCTGCCCGGGCCCGGGAGGCCGCCCGGAATGCACGCGAACTCGCCCGGCGGAAGAGCACGCTCGAGTCGACCGGCCTTCCCGGGAAGCTCGCCGACTGCCAGGAGCGGGACCCGGCAAAGAGCGAGCTCTACATCGTGGAAGGAGACTCTGCAGGCGGTTCCGCAAAACAGGGGCGGGACCGGAAGTTTCAGGCGATCCTTCCCCTGCGAGGGAAGATCCTGAACGTCGAGAAGGCTTCGGAGCACAGGATCCTGAAGAACGCTGAGATCCAGGCGCTGATATCCGCTATCGGCACTGGAGTCAGCGACAGTTTCGACGCGGAGCGGGCCCGGTATCATCACATCATCCTGATGACCGATGCGGATGTCGACGGTGCTCATATCCGGACGCTCCTCCTCACGTTCTTCTACCGCTATATGACGGAACTCGTCGAGAACGGCTACATCTACATCGCCCAGCCGCCCCTCTACCGGGTTGCCCGGGGCAAACAGGAGCAGTACGCCTACCGCGAGGAGGAGATGCGGGAGATCACCGCCGAGTGGGGCGAGAAGGGTGTCACGATCCAGCGCTACAAGGGTCTTGGTGAGATGAACGCCGGGCAGCTCTGGAGCACCACGATGGATCCAGCGCACCGGGTGCTCAAACAGGTGAAGATCGAGGATGCCGTCTACGCGAACGATATATTTGAGAAACTTATGGGAGAGAATGTGGACGCCCGGAGAGACTTCATCCGCCGGCATGCAAAGGAGGTGAACAACCTTGACATCTAATCAGGTTGTCCCGATCAACATAGAAGAGGAGATGAAATCATGCTACATCGACTACGCGATGAGCGTGATC
>JALNXI010000150.1 GCA_023230425.1 Methanoculleus sp.
TAACTCTGCTCGAAGACGAGCCTGGCCGAGAGGGCGAGCGGCTTATCCCGCGTGTAGTTGTTGTTGAGGTAGCCGTTAATGATCAGGACGCCCTTTGTGTGGATCGGCCCCCCGAGCGCCGCTTCCCGCTCGATATCCATGATCCCTTCGCGGCCGACCCCGATGCTCGCGGTCACCTTCGACGGCCGGCCGAAGGCGAAGTCCCCGAGGCCGATGACCGAGAGGCCGTTCACCTGGCCGATCTTCTCCCCATCGGTCTCGATGAGGAAGATCCCCCGCCGGATGTACTCCTCGATCTTCTGCTGGATCAGGTTCGAGCGGTAGATCTTCTCCTCGATTGCCTTCGTGACATGCTTCTTCTCGACCTGCTCCGCCCCGTCCTCTGCGGCGTAGAAGTTTGCCTCCCGGATGAGGTCTGCAATCGCGGCGAACCGGGTCGAGAGTTTCTGCTTGTCCTCGGCGAGGCGCGAGCCATACTCGATCACCCGGGCGATCGCCTCCCGGTCCAGGTGCCGGATCTTCTCCTCCCGGACGAGGTTGCACATGAAGTCGGCGTACTTCCCGGCGTTCTCGTCGTTTCTCTCCATGACGGTATCGAAATCGGCTTTGACCTTGAAGAGCTCCTTGAAGTCGGGGTCCATCCGGTAGAGGAGCTGGTAGAGCATCGGTGTCCCGATGAGGGTCACCTTGATGTCGAGGGGGACGGCCTCGGGCTTGATCGTCTTTGCCGTGATGAACCCCATCCGTTCTCCCGGCTCCTCGATGACGGCTTCCCCGGTCTTCAAGGCTGTCTTGAGCCCGTCCCAGGAGAAGGGGTTCCGAAGGAGGTCCTCGACGGTGAGGACGATGTAGCCGCCGTTGGCCTTATGCAGCGAGCCCGGCCGGATCATCGTGAAGTCAGTCGTGAAGATGCCGAACTGGACCTCCCTCTCGATCTTCCCGAGGAGGTTCTGGAAGGTGGGGTTCTGCTCGACGATCACCGGCGCCCCCCCGGTCTCGGCGTTGTCGACGACGACGTTCACGTCATACTTCCGGAATGGGAGTTCCCGGATGAAGGCCTGGAACTGGGGCGGGGCGCCCGGCTGCTCGGGGATCCCGAGGAAGGCCTGGAGGTTCTCGAGGATGTCGTTCTGGACGGCATCGATGTAGACCGGGACCTCCGGAACGTCGGCGTAGTTCTCCTTGAGTTCGGCGACGAGGTTTCCTATCGCGTAGAGGGAGATCTCGTGGTTCAGGTTCGTGACCCCCTCAGCCCCCTGCCGTTCGATCTCCTGCACCTGCCGGAGGGTGCTCCGGAGTTCGGCGTTGAGGGCGTCGCGCCGCCGCTGGACCTCCGCCCGCACCTCATCGGGGAGGGTGATGAACTCCTCCTCGGGGACCGGCTTCCCGTTGATGATCGGGATGGTCAGGAGGCCGATGGGGCTCATCTGGATGGTGAACCCCGCCTCCTGGGCGCGCTGGTTGATCCGGGCTATGAGTTCGGTTTTCTTTCCCTGGAGCGACTGGAGGGTCTCGTCCCGGCGTTTGGCATACTCCTCGCTCTCGAATGCCCGGGGAAGCGCCCGGCGGGCCTCCTCGATGAACCGTTTCATATCCTCCCTGAACCCGGGCCCCCTCCCCCCCGGGAGGGCGATGGCGTTGGGTTCGTACTGGTTCTCGAAGTTGTGGACGTAGACCCAGTCGCTTGCCCGGGGCTTGGCCTTCGCGAGCTCGTCGAGGAAGCTCCGGACGGCGGTCATCCGCCCGGTTCCTTGAGCGCCCGCGGTGTAGACGTTGAACCCGGGCTCCCGGATCTCAAGGCCGAACCGCAGCGCCCGGAGCGCCCGTTCCTGGCCGATAATCTCCTCCATCGGGCGCATTTCCCCGGTGCTGGCACACTCTACCTTTCCCGGCTCGTAGGCGTTCCGGTACTCTCCGATATCCAAAGGCTGAACCATCAGTCTCACCACAGTTCCTGGTCGCAGGTATACCGCAGGATGCCTGCAGCTCTTAAAAAGATTCCCCGGCCCCGGACCGGATGGTACGATAGACGGTTTTACTTCCTTTCGCGCTTATGTGTAGTATGTTTATATGCGGCTCATCATATGCACGGGGCCGCAAGGATTGGTGAGACCATGAGAATTGCGGTTGCGCAGGACGGAAACAAGGTATCCGAACACTTTGGGCACTGTGAAGGGTATGCGATATTTGACGTGGAGGAGTCGATCATCTACCGGAAGGACGACCTCCCGAGCCCCGGCCACGAACCCGGGCGGCTCCCGGTCTTCCTCGCGGAGCACGGGGTCGACCTGATCATCGCCGGCGGGATGGGGCCCCGGGCCGTCGACCTCTTCCACGGGAACGGCATCGAGGTGCTCCTCGGCATCAGCGGGAACGTCGACTATGTCGCGCAGGACTACATCGCCGGCCGTCTCTCGCCGGGAGAGAGTTCCTGCCATCACGAAGATGGCGGGGAGTGTGGCGGTCATTGAGGTGAGTGGCACCATCCATAGTTTTATGCTCATATGAGTAATAATTTCCATGAGGTAGCAGTATGATTGTATGCATCACAGCACGTGCAGCAGGCACGGACGCCCCGGTCGAGCAGCGGTTCGGCCGGGCACCTTACTTCGTCTTCGTCGATACGGAGACGGAGAAGTCGGAATCGGTTGGGAATCCCCTCGTCGACGCTGCCGGCGGTGTCGGGCCCCGGGCGGTCCAGGCACTTGCAGAGCACGGCGCGACCATCCTCGTCACCGGTCAGGTCGGCGGGAACGCCGCCCGGGCACTCGAAGCGGGCGGGATCAAGGCTTACGCCTACCGAGGAAGCGGCAGCGTGGCCGACGCCCTCGCGGAGTATACCGCCGGAACCCTGCAGCCCATATCGTAAAGGGGGCTTGCATGAAGATAGCGATTGCAAGCGGTAAAGGCGGCACCGGGAAGAGCACCGTGGCGGCGAACCTCGCCTGGGCGCTCGCCCGCTCCCGCGACGTCGTGCTCGTCGACTGCGACGTCGAGGAGCCGAACCTCCATCTCTTTTTCCCGGGCCCTGCCGTGGACGTGCCGGTGACGACCCCGGTCCCGGAGATCGATCCCGCTCGCTGCACCTTCTGCGGGGAGTGCGGGAAGTTCTGCCGTTTCGGGGCGCTTGCCGTCCTCAAAGACCGCGTCCTTGTCTTCCCGCACCTCTGCCACTCCTGCGGGGGCTGCGTCCTCGTCTGCCCGCAGGGGGCCGTCCGGGAAGTCCCGCGCACCGTCGGCCGGGTCGCCTGCTCCCGCCCGCTCCCCCGCCTCACGCTGATCAGCGGGGTCTTAAACGAAGGGGAGGTGCAGGCCCCGGCGGTCATCCGGGCGGCGAAGGTGCTCGCGGAAGGGCACCCGCTCACCCTCTACGACGCCTCCCCAGGGATCGCCTGCCCGGTGATCGAGACCCTCGAGGGGAGCGATGTCTGCGTCCTGGTCACGGAGTCGACGCCGTTCGGACTGCACGACCTCCGCCTCGCGGCCGAGGTGGCAGAAAGGGTTGGCATTCCCGCCGGCGTCGTGATCAACCGGAGCGACGGAGAGGACGCGGCGACTGTTGCGTTCTGCCGGGAGCGCGGGCTCCCCATCCTCATGACCATACCGTTCTCCCGGGAGATCGCCGCCGTCCAGAACCGGGGCGGGCTCATCAGCCGCGACCTCCCGGGGTGGGAGGAGCAGTTCACCGATCTCTTTGATGAGATTGTGAGGAACGCGGGGGTGAGGGCGTGATCCGGCTCGCGGTCGTGAGCGGCAAGGGCGGCACGGGGAAGACGATGGTGGCGGCTGCGCTCGCGGATATCAGTGCCGTGCCGCAGGTACTCGTCGACTGTGACGTGGACGCTGCGAACCTGGAACTTCTCTTCCGTCCCCGGCGACTCACCATGGAGGAGTTCCGGGGGCTTGAGGCGGCCCGGATCGACCCTGAACTGTGCCGCGACTGCGGGATCTGTGCGGACCACTGCCGGTTCGGGGCAATCGTGCGCCGGGACGATGCCTGGACGGCCGATGCCCTGCACTGCGAGGGCTGCGGCGTCTGTGCCTACGTCTGCCCGATGGGGGCGGTCCGGCTGGAACCGCGTGTCTGCGGCGAGATCTCCACATCGGCAACCGGCCGCGGGAACCTCGCCCACGCCCGGCTCTTCCCGGGCGCCGGGAACTCGGGGCTGCTCGTCACCGAGGTGAAGAAGCGGGCCGTGGCCCTCTCGGAGGGTGCGGACCTGCTGCTCGCCGACGGTCCCCCGGGGATCGGGTGCCCGCTGATCGCGACGGTCAGCGGTATGGACGCGGTCCTCATCGTGACGGAGCCGGGGGTCTCGGCGCTCCATGACCTGGACCGGCTGGTGACGGTCTGCCGCCGGTTCGGCGTCCGGATCTTCGTCGCGATCAACCGTTTCGACCTCGAGGAGGATATCTGTGAACGGATCGAGGACTACTGCGGGAAAGAGGGCCTCACCGTGGTCGGGAAGATTCCGTTCGATCACGGGGTTATCGAAGCGGTCCGGAACGGCCGTCCCGTGACCCGGCGCGACTCCCTGGCGGCAGACGCTCTCCGGACGCTCCGGGATACCCTATTCGCCGAACTCGGGCTCCGGTGAGCCCGCCACCCGGGGTGATTCCGATGCCCCGGGCTCTTCTCTGCACCACTGCTCCGTGAAGACGGAGCGTTACCGGAGATACGGCAGAAGGGTGTCGTGACTCTCCGGTTTCAGCCGGAGATTCACTTGCTAACGTTTCGCGAAAAAGAAAAATGTATTGGTTTAGAACCGGGGTTTTCTGTGCTTCGGGAGGCAGTCCTGGCAATACACGGGTCTGCCCTCGGTCGGCTTGAAGGGGACTTCGCACTCTTTCCCACAGTCTGAACAAACGGTCTTCGTCATTTCACGGGGGCCGCCGAAGTTCCTCGGTCCACCGAAATTTCTGTTGCCTCTGTTATAATCCATTGGATTGCTCATGCAGATAGAACACTGCCTGTAGAGATACGGGTGTATAGTATATAAGGTACTTCACCGGACCGGGGAGGTTTGTCCCGTGTCACGAGCTGAATCATAGAACACATTGACACTCTCCCCGGGCTAAAGCCTGGAGATTCTTGCTTCGTTGACCGGAACTTGCACCGCCGGGCTTGGCGGTGTAGTGGTTCTGATCTCCACAAGCGTAGATTCGGGTGTGCCCCACCCTACGGCTGCTCGTTTCAGAATATTCTGCGCGGCATTCAGATCTCGCGGGACGGTATACCCGCAGACCGGACAACAATGGGTCCGCTGCCAGAGGTCTTTCTTCTCCCGGTGCCCGCAGAGGAAACAGTCCTCTGTCGTGTAGGCCGGATCGACCAGATGCACATACGTACCAG
>JALNXI010000151.1 GCA_023230425.1 Methanoculleus sp.
GGGTTGTGCCTCCCGGCGCCAGATCGTGGTCGGAAAACACCGGTGCAGGTTCGGGGCTCCCGGAGATCCCCGGCAGCCGGGAAACAGCGTACGTGCCTCGGTCACTAGGGCCGGAGTTGCCCGTTCCGCCTCTTCACACGAACTCGAACTCCTTGGATATGTTGATACCGTTCCATATCCATATCCGGTACGTCCCGGGAGTGAGAGTGCTGTTGCCCACCGGCTCTACGTTCTTTCCCTGTGCAGCATCCCACGATGCTGTATCCCACTGCACCGTCCAGTTATCTCCGGGATAGAGATATACAATATCACCAGTATGAGATATCCCACTGCGGCCGATGGTCTCCCACATGCCGCCGGTGCAGTTCTCCGGCGTGCATCCAGATGTGTTCGCGACCCATCTCTGAATCCACCACGGGTCTGGGGTGACAAACGCCTGTCGTTCCTCGCCGCAGTTGACGATGCCGAACTCCACCACCTCCCCGATCCGGTAGGTGTTCCTGTCGGTGAAGGCATAGACATCGTTCACCGGCTCCCCCGGGCAGACCCCGGGCGGGCCGCAGAATCCCTCGGGGACGGTGCAGGTCTCGCAGGGTTCCGGTGTAGGCTCCTGTGTGGCGTTTATGGTCATGTTGATACCGGTCGGTTCCAGGCACCCGGCACTGGCAAGGACGACGAAGATTATCATTGCGACATATGAGTAAATGTGCAATTTCATTGCAGTCTCTCCGTTGACGTGTGTACAAAAATAAGTGGGTTCAGGGGTCGCTGATGCTGTAAGCCAGCGCGAGACGCTCGGATGCGCCTTCGAACCGGTATTTAACAACCCTCGCCTGATAGTTCCCGCTCATTTCCGTCTCGAACTGGCCGATCTCGTAGTTGTTGTCGTAAGACGACGAGACTTCAACCTGCTCGCCGTTCGGATCGTAGATGATAAGATCGAAGTCGGATTGCAGCGGATCGTTGATCGTGCCGTAGGGCGGGTGCGAATCCGGCGGATGCGAGTCCCACGCGGCGACGACCCTGACCTTCTTCCCGGCGGGGATGCCGCTCAGGACATAGGTCTTCGGGAAGTCGCCGTAAGTCACGGTATTCGCCCACCAGCGGTTGTTCGCGATGGTGTCGTCGGCGATCGAACAGTCGATCCCGCCCGCGCCGTCGCGGTCGCTCAACCTGCTGGCATCCTCGATGTTGTGGATCGCTCCCGCCATGATGGCCGCCTTGACGGCTTCCGGCCAGGACGTGAGCTGGCTCTGCCGGTGCATCAGCAGGGCGGCCTCGCCGGATACTGCCGGTGTGGCGAAACTTGTTCCCGAAGGAACACTTCCAATCCATGGACTCATGTCTGTTGTCGATGTGATCCGGGTGCCTACAGCGACCACCTCCGGTTTCTCTCGATCGTCGTGCTGCGATATCGGATCGACGTAGCCGGACTGCTCCTGAGATCCCACCCACATTCTATCTCCTGGCCAGGCTGACGAATCCATATCGTCGAAGGCGCCCACGGTGATTACATTGTAAGCGAGACCAGGGGACAATACGCTTCCGGCTTCGGTCCCTTCGATGGGCGGGTTGCCCGCGGCGACAACGACGGTCAGATGATTGCTCCAGACGACGTGATCATGGTATTGAGCTAAACTATCGAGCCGTCTCGATGTATATTTCTCATAACTACAACTGAGAACTTTCGCACCTTGCGTTATCGCCCATTCCATTGCAGCGACAATATCGGTATCATTTCCAGTTTCAGCGTTTGCCGAAAGCAGCGCCGGTACCCCGTAGGAGATACCTCTGTACGTGGAATGACTGCTCGCGACGATGCCGGCTACCGCGGTTGCATGGGAACTCACGGGCAGATCGGGGCGGTACGACGACCCGTCAAGCAGGTAGGGGTTTGAGAACTCTATCCTCGAACCTGAACCGAGAGGCACTTCCACAATCGCGACCTTGATGCCGGTGCCGGTCTTCCCCCTCCCCCAGACAACATCCGCTTTCACGGTCGGCGCTGCGCTGCTGAGTGCAGGTTCGTAACTCCGGGTGATGTCCAGCGATACGACGTCCGACCGCTTGCTCAGGTCCTGGATCGTCTCTTTGGAGACCTCCGCGAACACCACAGGGGCGTACTGACTGGCATAGACTACCGCTGAGTCCTGCGCCTTCAGGAAATCGATCACCGGCGCTTCGTGGGCGGCGTACGTGGCCCTCTGCAGGCTCAACAGGTCCTGGTACTGCTCTTCGCTCAGGTTGCCCTGGAATCGTGACCGGTCCATTGAGGGCTCCGTTAACCAGATCCAGACGACGACCTTATCGTCGGACCGCATGGTTGAGACGCGCTCCGCAAGTTCCGGGTCCAGTTTTCCGTATCGTTTGCTGCTTTCAGCCGCTTCGGCCTTTCTGACGGCATCGATATCGGCAACCTTTCCCTGTTCGTCTAGATACACCCCGTAGATAGCGGACGACTTTTCGTCCAGTATCTTTGCCCCCCAGAGGGCCTGTCCCATAAGGGGGAACGTGGCAGAGGCTTCGTTTATGATGGTTAACTCTCCTACGGGAATGCCCTCCCGCGTGGAGACATGTTCGAGTGCTTCCGCTCGGTAAGCCTGCAGATCCAATGAACTCTCGATACCCGTCTGTGCGCTCACCATCGGCACAGCCGCCATTCCCGCGAGGAAGAGTGCCAGAACTACCGGCAATCCCCAGATCTTTTTTGTTTTCATAATTCACCTCCGTGTCGATAGATGGAGGCACGACGTAACGCTTTTACAGTCCGAAAGCCCAGATCGTCATGCCTCCGGGCACGCGGGGTGCGTCATCCGGGCGTCAGACCTGGGGATGGGCGGCCCCCGCGCATTGCGGGATACCTGTTTTGGTATCCACGCTGGAGAGCTCAACGTTCCGCTATATACCTTTTCTGTGTCACGCGTCTACACATCTGATTTGTCACAGCGACCCTTTGCCTGAAAAAAGACGTTAAAGGGCGGGAATTTGGGGCGCGCCGGACGGTGAAGATCTTGCATGGTGAATGTAGGGCCGGCTCCCGGTAAAATCTCTCATCTATGAATGAGCGTGTTACCTACTTCGTCTGAAGTGTCCGGGAGCGCCGGGGGCCAGCCGGCCAAGCGGGAGTTCAGGCACCAATGGGGCGGCGTGCCCCTCCTTCAGGCGGAGAGTCTGCCGAAAGTCGTTTAAAAGTGTTGTGAAGGGTGCTCAGCTTACGCCAGACCCCTCTTCGCGCGCTCTTCCTGAATGAACTCGCTGCGTTCGATGTTCTTCGACCAGGCAATGCGGCCGTCGACGACCTGCCAGTTGCCCATCTCCAGGATATCGATCCCCTCGGGGACTCTGGAGACGTTCGCCCCGCCGGGCACGACCAGAACCGCCTTATCGACGTTAACGTTACTTGCGGCAAGCGTCTGGCACTGGCCCTGGAGTTCCTCGACGGTGTCCTTCGGGACTTCGGAGGCCATCTTCACGCTCACGACCACCCGCTCGGTCCTGCCGGCGACCCGGCGGGAGAGCATACATTCCGGCTGCACACTGCCGTAGGTGGGATACCAGGCAAGCTGCCACCCGTCCCGGGGGGAGAACCGCCGGGCAAGGGCCTTCTTGACATCAAGATACGTAGAATTCTTTATGCCACCCATATCAATATCCTCTGCTTTACTGTATGGTCACGGTCGAATATAAGCATTTATAGTTCACTCCTCTACCGCGTTTCCGCACTCACCCGGGAGCAGTGAGCGGTTGTTTCTCCTCCCTCGGGCCGGTGCGGGGGTTGGAGATGGATGCCGGGCCGGACGACGCACCAGGAAAACACTGAGGAACACTTTTATCCTACCACCGGTACTATGCGGCGGGGTTGTTAGTATGGCAGAGGCAACGCAGACCGAGACCGGGGTTGTAGAGGCGTACGAGAGGCTGGCGCGTGAGGTGCTGGAGCGGCCGGAGAGCATCCCGAGCGCTATCCACAATCTCCTCCTGAAACTGGCCGAGACGCATCCAGGAGCAGTCTACTGGATCGTCCGGAAGTTCTACCAGGAGTACCTCCGGCTCTACGTCTCCGACACCGGGTACATCGGCATTGCAGACAGGTACGAGCCCGACCTTATGTATCCGGGGGATATCACCCTCTATATGGTGCCCGAGAGCCCCGAGGAGGGCGACGTGGTCCAGATCACCTTCACCGATAAGGATGAAGTGAGTGTCTACGTCATCCACGGCCGGGTTCTCAGGTGCAACGAGGACCGATCGATTCAGGTCGAGGATACCAGTACCGGAGAGGACTACCGGGTCGTCGAGTGGAACATCCTCGGAAAACTGGTCAAGGTCATCCCCTTTGGGTCCGACGAGTGGCAGGAACTCTTCCCGGCATCCGGCGTCCCGAATGCGTGGCTCGCCACGTCGGTCGAGGAGAATATCCGTTCGATCCAGGAATCGGATGTTCCCGGGAAGGACGAGGCGATATCGGAACTCAAGAGCCGCCTTGCGAAGTTGGTGTAGGGGCCGGAGGTCCGCTGCCCCTCTTTTTGCTGCTGGAGAAGTTTTTCAGGTCGAGGGGAACTCTTGAGGGCCGTCTTCACGGCCGGCCTCTCCCCCGCACGAACCTTTTTGAGGGGGGGCGATCTTTCTCCCCCCCATGAAGCATCTGGCAGTGATCATCCTCGGTCTGCTGCTCATCCCGTCCGGAGCCCAGGCGCTCACCTTTCTCGGCGGGGACCAGCCCCTGATCGAGACCCCCATCCCCGACGACGTGATAGCGTCGGGCGGGTCCGTGACCGTCAGTGCCCCCGTTGATAGCCTGACGGTCGCCGGGGGCGTGGTGACGGTGAATGCGCCGGTCCGCGGCGACGTCATCGCCGCGGGAGGCACCCTGATCATCAACGGCGATGTCGGTGGGAAGGTGATCGCCGCCGGGGGCGATATCGAACTGAACGGGAACGCGACGAATGCCCTCATCACCGGGGGCACGGTCCGGATCGGAAGAGATACTGTCATCCGGCGGGATGCCGTGATCAGTGCAGGAGACGTCACCAACGCGGGATCGGTCCTGCGCAACCTGACAGTATCGAGCGAGACCTTCAACAACACCGGCACGGCCGGGAACGTGACCTACGAAGAGCGGGAACCGACATCGCCGGTCCCCGGTCTCTTCTCGGTGCTCGCCGCGATCGGGTTCCTCATCCTCGGGCTCCTCCTCATCAGGTTCTTTCCCGACCCGTTCGCAGCGGTGGTCCGGCAGGTTGAGGGGAGCCCAGTCGTCCTCGCGGTTGTAGGGTTCTTTGCGATCATCATATCGGCGATCATCCTCCTCATCGTCGCCGTCACCGTCATCGG
>JALNXI010000152.1 GCA_023230425.1 Methanoculleus sp.
CATCTCCCCTCAGAACGTCTTCGTTCAGTGTCCCTGCAACTTCCGGTCCCCGGGATTCCGGGTTCCGGCCAGCGGGGTGATGTCTGCGCTGGTCCACGCCACCGCCCGGCGGCGGGGACCAGAGCCCCGGGGCCATACGAGCGCATGGAGCCGAATTTCCATCCAGTCTACGTGCAGGCGTTCCCGGGATGGCCAATTCCGATTATCGGTATCAAAAGGCGCGAGTATTTATACGTTTTTATTTTAATTTCAACTATCATATAATATGC
This sequence comes from Methanoculleus sp., assembly GCA_023230425.1. GTDB lineage: Archaea > Halobacteriota > Methanomicrobia > Methanomicrobiales > Methanoculleaceae > Methanoculleus. The sequence goes on from JALNXI010000152.1 coordinate 270, forward strand.
TTTTGCATTACTCTATCTTGCGTCATGCACAGCTTTCTTCTGATAGGCCAGCCCCAATTAGCTTATATAACTAAATGATTATTCTAACGAATTTTATTTTTTCAAAAAAATATTTATAGTGCAATCGAAAGACGGTAATTTACCTCACAGAGAGGCTGAATGGCATGACAGAAAGGCGAAATATACTAAGACTGGCTGCAGTACTTCTGGTGTGCTGCCTTATCCCGGCATTCTCGCCGGTAAGTGCAGCCGAGTCTGCAACTCCGGCCACGCTCACCGTGGCTGCAAACGATAGCACCGAACTGTCGAAGAACCAGGCAGACTATGTCTGTGACGGCGTCGAAGACCAGGCTGAGATCCAGGCAGCGCTTGCCGCACTCCCGGACGGCGGTACGGTCGCCCTCTCGGAGGGTACGTTCAACTGTGCCGGTATCATCGCTCCGGCAGCGGGCACGACGCTCTCCGGCCAGGGTCCGGATGCGACGTTCCTGAAATTCACCCACGATGGACGCATCAACGTCGACCGTGAATACGTCACACTGGACGGGTTCCACGTCGAGGGGAGCGGCTACAGCAGCGGTGTCAAGTGGCTCGGTGTGATGACCGTCCGGGCAAGCCACGCGAAGCTCCACAACATCACGGGAACCGCGGATACGAGCATTCAGGCGGTCTACCTCCTGGTCCACGATCCGACTGTGTATGCATCCACACTCCAGGACGTCGAGTTCATCAACTGCAAGGCCGTGGATACCGGGACGTACGGGTTCCTCCACAACGCCTGGGGCTCGTCGAACAAGGTGATCAAGGACGTTCGCTACGAGAACTGCGCTGCGATCAACTGCGGCAAGTACGGGGCGTTCAACCCCTGGATCACCGGGTTTGACTTTGCGGAGTTGAACGACATGGATGGCCTCCGCGTGAAGGACTGCCTCGCCGAAGGTAACCTGGAGTCCGGGTTCCACTTCGAGTTCGACCCCAAAGTGACGAACGCGGTCCTTGAGAACTGCGTGAGCCGGAACAACGGGCAGAAACCCTACCCGACGCGGCCCTACCAGCAGAGCGACATGTCGACGCACTACTTCGGGTGCGGCTACTACGCTCCGAACGCTGACGTGACGTTCACGAACTGCACGGCGGAGGGGAACTCCCTGTATGGGTTCTACGCGACGAACGGCGGCAAACTCTACAACTGCGTCGAGAAGGAGACCGGTGCCGGGAAGACCGACTACACCCACAGGAAGCCTGCCGGCTACTACAGTATCCCGAGCCGCTCGGCCAACCCTGCCCTGGTGCTCGAGAACTGCACGAGCATCGACTCACATGGCTACGGCCTCCAGGTCGATCTTGCCAAAAACATCCAGATAAAGAACTTCGAGCTCGTGAACCCGGCCGGGATCGACGGCAAGGGTGCAAGCCTCGGCGGCACGAACGGTCAGTTCGGCGACGCTTTGGTGGACATCCACGCCTCCGGCGATCGGGTTGACACGCTGGTCTGGGCGAAGAACAACCAGAACGTCAAATACTCGGGCGAGATCACCTCTGACTCCGCGAAGGCGTTCCTGGTTGAAGGCGGCCAGAATGTCCAGACCGCGGGCATGAAGGTTGCGTCTGCCGGCGAGTAAAACAGCCGATACTACCCGGGTCCGGCCCCAATCATTTTTGGTTTTTGTAGGAGTTCTGAATCGGGGATTTGCCGTCACCTCCGGCCTATATCAGCACCCGAAGACTGATCGGCGGCCCCATCTTGAAATTGGTATTTGAGACCGTTTGGATCCCTTTCCCTCAGACCCTCGCCGGCGAGCGCTCACCTGCCCCGCGGCCTGTGGCGCCCCGGCCGCCGTTCACTACATCTGCGTAAAGAGTTTCGATGTCATGGACGATTGCCTGCCAGTTGTACCTGGTCCGGACGAGTTCCTTCGCCTGCTCGCTGAACCTGGCCCGTAAGGCGTCGTCGGCGAGCAGGTGCTCTATGGCGCCGGCAAGTGCCTCCGGCGTGTACCCGGTATTGAACCCAACGGTGTTGTCGACCCATCCAAGCAGGTCGCCATGCCCCGTCGTCACGATGGGCGTTCCACAGAGGCATGCTTCGAGGAACGTGACGGGAAAGCCGGTGAAACTCGGCGTTACGAAGACATCGGCATCGGTGTACGCAGCCATCTTGTCTTCCTTGCTCACGAACCCCGTGAAGACCACCCGGTCATCGAGGCCGAGCGACCGGATCCGCTGCCTGAACTCATCGTTGTAACCCATGTCGCCGCCTACCAGCATGAGGACGGCGTCGTCAAACTCCCGTGCGACCTCTGCAAACGAGCGGATCAGGAGGTCAATCCCCTTCGTCGGGTCGAGCCGCCCAAGGTAGAGCACGACCTTCGTGGCGCCATCAATGCCCCACGCTGCACGGAACCTGCCGCGGGTCGGAAGATCGGGGTACTCGGCGAGGTCGATGCCATTCGGGACGATCGCGATCTTCTCCTCCGCAACGCCGAGCGTGCGGTAGCGCTCTGCCTCCGTCTCGTTGAGCGCGATCACCCCGGCGGCGCCGAGGATCACCTTCTTTGCCCAGAGGAGGTCGAACAACCGCTTCATCCGCGTAGAACCCGTATCCTGCGGGAGCGCCCCGTGCGCCTGGAGCACGTAGGGTACACCATACTTCCTCGCGTAGTGCGAGGCGATGACGGTGAGCAGGGTGCGGTGATCGTGGATATGAATTACATCGAACTGCGCAATCTCCCTTCTCGCGACCGCCGGCATGCGGTAGGGCATCACCGGCGGGGTCACGCCCCGGATATACTTTCGTAAATTCTCAAAATAATAGACGTTCATTCCATCGACGCAGGTTGCGCGGTTCGTCGGCAGGTCGCTCGGGTAGATGCTCCTGTTCGTCGTATAGACCGTGACGTCGTGCCCGTTCTCGTGAAGGTTATGGGAGATGTCGTATGCGACCCGTGCTACCCCTCCCGACTCCCAGAGGGGTTTGAAGAACGGGGTAACCTGTAGTATCTTCATGCATGTCCCCCCATATTCCGTTGTTTCAGCCGTTTCCTGATCACACCCGCATAGCAGTTGAGGCAGAACGGCGTCACCAGCCAGACCCCGCATTCAACCAGGGGCGCGATCCCGTGCTGCCGGATGCGGTAGCGGTAACTCTCCAGGTTGTACGCCAGGTACTCCTCACCGATCTCCTCAAACCACCACTTCCGGGTGACCTCACCGTTCTGGACCCGCACTGAGCACTCCACGATCCAGCGTTCTATCATCTCCCGGGTCCGCCCCTCCGCCACCTCGGGCTGGAAATCGTCGTTGATGACACAGGGGATGGCCGTGTAGTCGCGGATGCCGTGCTGGTCAAAGTCTACCGAGAGGATCATGGTGCTGTTGATCTTCTCCTTGAAGAGTTCGGTATCGAACTGGAAGTTCCCGAGGGAGTAGGCGATCAGGCCATCCTTATACCGTTCCAGCCCCTGGATGGTATGCGAGTGGTGCCCGAGGATCAGGGTTACCCCGTTGTCGATGAGGTCGTGGGCGAGCCCGACCTGGCCCGGGGAGGGGTAGTAGACGTTCTCGACCCCCCAGTGCAGTGAGACGACGATATGGTCACAGCGATCCTTGAGTGCCCTGATATCATCGATGATGGCCTTCTTCTTCAGTCTGGATACGGTTACCCCCGGCGGCGACCGGAACATCCCGCTCGTGTAACCGAGGAACCCCAGCCGGATCCCGTTTTTCTCGACGACCAACCCTGCCGGAGGTTCATCGCCCCGCGCCCCGCCGATGTAGGCGATACCACGGGCTTCAAGCACACTGAGGGTCTTTTCGAACCCCTCCCGCCCCATATCGAGCGTATGGTTGTTCGCCACGCTCAGGATATCGAATCCGGCTTCTTTGAGGAACTTACCCGCTTCCGGGGGAGTTGTATTGACCCAGCGTTTCCGGCTCGGATCGCCGCTCTCGGAGAGAACCGTCTCCAGGTTCCCGAAGAGCAGGTCTTTCTGCCGGAGCTTGTGTTGCACCTGGTCAAACGGTTTTTTGTCGTTCCTGGTCCAGAGCAGCACGTCTCCGACAGCCCGTAACCGAACCGATGTCATACCTCACCCCCGGCAGTCTCTTTTCTGGCTACGGAGGGTCCGGGCCTGTAGTCGGCCTTGATCGTCATCTGCAGGCCCCCGTTCTCTGCAGTCCTGGTGGTGGGTCTCGGTTGCTCTCTGCGAGAAAGACCCTGATGTACGGATACCCTGGAATACTGCCTTCCCTCCCTTGAAGCGTTGAGTTCCAGACAGGCAGTACAGCGATATATATCTTTGCCCCGATTATGGTTCCGGGCGAGCCGCTCCAGGCGCGTACGGTGGTCCTTGCGGCTTCAGGGCTCCGTGCGGAGCGCGGAGCGGTTCCGGCAACTGTACCGCCCGGGGTGCCGAACCATTAACTGCTTTTACGCCGACTACATGATCAACGGACCTGCGGCAGATGATGAGAGTTACCCCCACTGATCCATGATGAAGCAGGGGTCTGATGCCGCTCTGTATCCGCCTCACGGACCTGTAGATATCATATACCGGAAAGGTGGCGCCTGCGTCCGGGAGTCTTCTCCGCTTTGAATTCCTCCTTCCGCGGGGCACGATCACAAGGTCGTTCAGGCTACTATAACCGCTGTTTTTCGTAGGGCTGCCGGCTGAGCAGCAAGACCCGTTGGGGTAATGGCATACCGATGATCGTTAACTTGTGGGGGTGAACGGGGTGGGGGTATTTCCACCCAAAAGCGCGATATAACTGGCTATGGCTGAACTCCCTGATCCGTGCCGGCCCCAAGCCGCCATGCTTCGTGCGTTCTGCCCCTTATCCCGCCAGTATGGGGTGTTTTCATCCCCCAAATCAAATTCAGAAGGCGGAGCGTGCATACCGCCTTGTATGGCTGCCGTGGGAAAATACTTATACGCTGAGCAGTATGGCACTGTGTCCGGACGGTGTGATCAAATGAACACCTCCTTTGATACGCATCATGGGTCTACTGTCCAGATGTTTACCATCTGATCGCAGGAGAGGTCCGGCAACGCATCACGAGCA
>JALNXI010000153.1 GCA_023230425.1 Methanoculleus sp.
ACTCTTCTCTGCTGCGCTCTGGTAGAGCCCGAACTTATACGTCAGCAGGGACTGCGCGATCAGGTGCCCGGTCTCCTCATCGATCACAGCAAAGATCGGTGCAATTCGGCTGATATACTCATTTAGCATATCCTTCATTGTTCTCTCCCGAGGTTTTGGTGTATTAAACATTTTTTCTACCCGAACTGCAAGGAGCGTGATCGTCGCCGCGTAGAACGTCTGCACAATCACGCCTGAGCTGATCTCGTTGGGCACGATAAAGATGAGGAACGCGTAGAGCGGCGTGAAGAGCGAGACGATGTCCCGCCGTGGCTTGAGGTACGCCTGATAGAAGAGGATGCATGAGGCGACCACGCATCCTGCGATGCCTGCCCAGACAGCGTATGGGAAGCCGACGGAGAAGAGCAGCAACTCAATCCCGATTCCCCCGAACGAGACTGCAGGAACTGCTATCCAGAGGCGCGGTTTTGATCCGGATGGGGTGGTATTTATCTTCATCAACTGTTCTCAGGAAGTCTTTGTGCGCCAGAGATAAACAGGGTTTCCTTTTTGCACCTGCGGTGCTCACGCTCCGGTTCTGGCGAACCATCGCTTTTGAGGGGGAAGCGGCTGCCGCACACCTCCCGGTCAGGAGACCGGGGGCAGGAGGTCGGGCACATCGACCTCCATATCCCGACCCGCAAGAGCAGCCGTCCGGGACCTGAGTATCTCGCGTTCCGCGCCATACGATGCCTGCGACATCTCCCGCTGGCTCTCCGCCCGGGTCCGCGCCGCAGCCTTTGCCTCGCGCTCCCGTTGCAGTTCCGCGAGTGTAGCCGTGAGGCGCTGCTCATTGATAACGCCCGGGAGTGCAGCATGAGTCTCCTGCAGTGTTGTGCGCTGCTCCCGGATCTCTCTCTGCCGGTGCAGGATTCGTCCTATCCCGGCGGGCAGGGTATCGGGGTCGGAAAAAAGGCTGATCTCCTCCTGATTCTTGAGGGCAAGATCCCCTCGCCGGATCATATCGAGAGTAACCGGCATCACCGCTTCGGTCAGGTTGACCGGGCTCTCCTCGCCATCCGGGAGGCTGCCTGTGTATGCGTCGAGGACCCGGCCAATTGCCGCTGCCATCGCACCGTCCCCCGCCTTTCCGGCCACCCTCTCGGCTTTCCGAAAGACATGGATGGCGGGCGTCCGGAGAGCTGCGATCTCGCGCCGGGCCTCTTCATCCATAGCATCAAGTTCCCGGATCTTCTCCTCGACCTCCTGTTTATGGGCGTACTCCGGACGCAGTTTAAGGGCGGCGAGATCTTCCTCGGCCTCCCGGATCTTTCTCTCCGCCTCCTCGATCGCCGTCCTGCACTCCCGCACCTGGCCGGAGGCGGCTGCATGCTCCTCCCGGACCCGGGCGAGAAGTTCATACGACTTCCGGGCGTCTTCCACCCGCTGCTGGTCTGCCCGTGTCCGGGCGACCACCTCCGTCATCGTATTGATCTCTCTTCCGAGATCCCTGACGGCAGTGCGCACCTCCTTCATCTCGTCCGGGTAGAGGGCGGAGAGGTACTTCCCCTGCCCTTTCAGGGCCTTAAGCGCGCTCTTCAGGATCTCGGCAGAGGTGGAGTAGAAGGTCTCCGGATCGCCGGAAGGTTCGCGGGAGAGGATCTGGGCCATGGACTTTGTGAACTGGGGGAGCGCCTTTCGGGAGATATCCCGGAGCCGGGGGTGGACTCCCTCTTCGTCACCTCCCGACTCTATGCGGGCGACCGCCTCCCGGAGATGAACGAGGGTGCCGCTGATCGCTTCCCGGGACGGCGCCGTCGCATCGGAGAGTTCTTTCCGGATCTCCTCCTCGCGGGCATCCAGCCATGCCGGAAGTTCGTCGATGGAGAGTTTTAGTTTTTCTTCCACAGGCTCGGTTCGCCGAAAGAGGTCTCGAAGTTGCTTAAACATGATCCACCTGGTTAGTGTACCTGGTGACGGCCGTGACTATCATGGTTTCTGGCCCGTCAGTCGCTCCCCGCGATCTGCTGCAGGCGCTCCACGCCGTGGATCTCCCGGACGACATCCACGACGGCGGGAGGGACCAGGTGTTCCCAGGGCTCACCGTCAAGCATCCGCCGCCTGATGGCGGTGCCGGAGTGTGTCTCCCGCTCGTACATGTCGGGCGACTGGACGTCCACACCCGCCTCGGTGAAGAGCTGCATGACCAGGGGGTTGCTCGAATAGACGATATCGAACGGCGGGGTCATCGACCGGACGTGGGCGACCCAGAGGGCGTTGCGCTGGACGTCCTCGATGGGGATGACGTAGAACGGACATTCGAGGTCGGCGAGCGACCGGGTGAGCATCAGCACCCGTTCTCCGGCCGTGAAGGGATTCGCCACGGAATGAGAGAGCTGGGCGCTCCCGACCCCGATGACGATCTCGTCGGCAGAGCAGGCTATTCTTTCCAGCACCGACTGGTGCCCGTTGTGGTAGGGCTGGAACCGCCCGACATAGAACCCCCTGCTCATGCCCGCCTGCCCCCGTGCGCGATCTGTGCGGCAAACGCACCTGCCGTGAACCCGGCGTCGATGTTCACGACCGCGAGCACCGAGCATGCCTGGAGCATGCTCGCAAGCGCCGCCTCGCCGGCCCCCATGTAGCCATAGCCGGTGCTCACCGGGACCCCGATCACCGGCCGGTCGACGAGGCCAGCGACGATGGCGGGAAGCGTCCCCTCCCGCCCGGCGATCACGATGAAGACGTCCGCCGGTATCAGGTCCCTGAGTGCCGAGAAGAGGCGGTGGATCCCCGCCACCCCGACATCGTATGCGGTCCTGACATCGCATCCCATCTCCTCGGCGATCAGCCTCGCCTCTTCAGCGACAGGGATGTCGGACGTCCCCGCGGTGAGGATGGCGACGGTCCCGCCACGGGAACACGGCTCATCTCCCGTCGAGAGGACGATGGCCCTTGCCGCCTCCCGGTGCTCCATCCGGACCTCCGGCGGCAGGCGGGCCCGCACAGCCTCGATGTGCTCCGGCGAGACCCTCGTCGCGACGCACCGGCCCGACGCCTTCACCTGCGCGAGCATTATCTCCGCAAAGGTCCTGGGCTCCTTTCCCTCGGCGAGCACCACTTCGGGCATGCCGCAACGCACGCTCCGCCCGGCGTCAATCCTGGCCATGCCGTCGATCACCTCAATACGGAGCCCTTCGATGGCGGCCGTCGCCTCGTCCTCAGATATCTCACCGTTACAATACATCCGGAGGATGTCCCTGATGGTGGCATTCGACAGCATAAGTAGATAACAAAAATAGGAGTGGAAGTATAATATTACTTCATCTCATGTCATATCTTGCCTACGTCGCAGGGTTCGGCGTTGCCGTGACCGTTTTCCTGTGGCTCCGCGACCTGCGGATCTTTTACCGGACAGGCCTTCCCGGCTATCGGGGGGCATCTTATCGCGGGGTTCTCTATACGGCGCTCTCCCTGCTCGGTTTTTTTGTCACCTGGTATGCCGAGGCATGGGAGTACCTCGGTCTCGGCCTGATCCTGTTAGCCCTCTACCTCCAGGGCCGGGTCGACCGGGAGAACGTATGGCACAATGAAGGCGCCGGTGAGCGGTTCTTCGGCAGGGTGGAGCGCACAAAAGATAAGGGCTCACGCAAGAGACTTTAGTTCAGGAGAATACCAAATGCTTCAAAAACCACGGGGAACGAGGGATTTTTTACCCGACGAGATGGAACGGCGGCGGCTGATCGAACGGCGGATGCGGGAAGCGGCCAGCCGGTGGGGATACCGGGAGGTCAGCACGCCCGACTTCGAGCACCTTGAACTCTTCACAATGAAATCAGGCGAAGGGATCATCCAGGAGATGTACGTCTTCGAGGATAAGGGCGGCAGGCAGATGACGCTCCGGCCCGAAGTGACGGCGGCGGTTCTCCGGATGTACGTCAACGAGGGCAAGGTCCTCCCGAAACCGATCCGCTGGTGCTACTTTGCCGATTGTTTCCGCTACGAACGCCCCCAGAAAGGCCGCTACCGGCAGTTCTGGCAGTTTGGTGTCGAACTCATCGGTGCGGATACGGCACTCGCCGATGCCGAGGTGATCATGCTCGCCGACGAGGCGCTTCGGTCGAGCGGCGTCACCTTCGATCTCCATGTCGGCCACCTCGCGCCAATGAAGCATCTCCTCGCCGACCTCCCCCCCGGCGATCAGCGGACGATCATGGCCTACCTCGACAAGCACGATCCAGATGGACTTGAAGCGGCGCTCGTGGAGAAGGGCCTGAACCACCTCAGCGAACCCCTTGCGGCCCTCTCCGAGTGCCGCACCGTCCAGGAGGTCTTTGAGATCGCGGGCGACGTGCCGGAGCGCGCGCGGATCGAGGAGACGTTCGCGCTCCTCGACTCCCAGAATATCAACTACCGGCCGGACTTCGGTATCGCCCGGGGTCTTGACTACTACACGGGTATGGTCTTTGAAGGGTTCGCGAGGAACCTCGGCGCGGAGAACCAGATCCTCGGCGGCGGCACCTACCGGCTCGCCCACCTCTTCGGCGGCGACGACGTCGCCTCCTGTGGGTTTGCCATAGGGTTTGACCGGGTCATGGTCTCGATCGGAGACTTCATGCTCTCGCGCGGGCCCGTCGTCGGCGTCGTCTGTACGCCCGAAGCACGGGCGCGGGCGCTCGAGGTTGCCCGGGCCTTCCGGGATGCAGGAATCAGGGCCGAAACTGATCTGATGCAGCGGGGAATGGGCGCTCAGGTCTCCCACGCCGCAAAGACCGCGGACTTTGCCGTGGTCCTCGGGCAGCGCGAGGTCGAGGCAGGCACGGTGACCCTCAAGGATCTGCACTCCGGCGAGCAGCAGGAGAGGAGCCTTGAGGATGCCATCGCTGAGGTAGCACGGCATGGTGCTTGCTGAGGATCTCGCCAAACAGCAGCGGAGCATCAGCGTCGCGGAGTTCTTCGAGAAAAACAAGCACCTGCTCGGCTTTGACTCCCCGACGCGCGGCATCATCACCACCATCAAGGAGGCGGTGGACAACGCGCTTGACGCCTGCGAGGAGGCGGAGGTTCTCCCCGACATCTTTGTCGGCATCAAGAAAGTCGACGCCGAGGTCTACCGGATAACGGTCGAGGATAACGGCCCGGGGATTGTGCCGGAGAACGTCCCCCTGGTCTTCGGGAAGCTCCTCTACGGCTCCCGGTTCCACCAGATCCGGCAGAGCCGGGGTCAGCAGGGTATCGGTATATCGGCGGCGGTGCTGTATGCACAGCTCACCACCGGCACCCCGGCGCTGGTCACCTCCCGGACGGGAGCAAAGGCGAGGGCCCACCGGTTCGAACTGATGATCCGG
>JALNXI010000154.1 GCA_023230425.1 Methanoculleus sp.
GGTCCGGTATTCTGCCGGGCGGTGGATCTTCCTCGACGTTACGGGTGCGAACCTGCTCCGGGAAGGGAACGAGCGGGGGTTCATCGTGAACGCACGCGACGTCACCGACCGAAAACAGGCCGAGGAGGAGCGGAGCAGGCTGATCGCCAGTCTCGAGGAGGCCCACCGGGAGGCGAACCTCTACCTGGACATCATGACGCACGATATCAGGAACGCGAACAACGTCTCCGGGATCTACGCTGATCTCATGCTCGACCTGCTCGAGGGCACCGAGAAGACCTACGCCCGGAAACTCCACGACAGCATCGCGCGGAGCACCGAGATTCTCATGAACGTGGCGACGATCCGGAGGATTCACACCAGGTCGGCGGGATTATCGCCGATGGACCTCAACGCGGTCGTCAGGGAGGAGATCAGAAACTTCCGTGGAGCATCGATACGGCAGGAGGTTCCATCGCTCGAGATTCTGGCGGACAACCTCCTGCCGACGATCTTTACGAACCTCATCGGCAACAGCGTCAAGTTCGGCGGCCCGGACGTGGAGATCGTCGTCCGGGCGAAGGAATGGGGCGGTGAGGTGCTGGTCTCGGTGGAAGACAACGGACCCGGTGTGCCCGACGACGTGAAGGGGAAACTCTTCCACCGGTTCGAGCGGGGGAAAGCCCGGGGGAGGGGCGAGGGGCTCGGGCTCTTCATCTGCAGGACGCTCACCGAGCGCTACGGAGGAAAGATCTGGATCGAGGACCGCGTGCCGGGGTGCCCGGACGAGGGGGCGGCATTCAGGTTCACGCTCCAGAAGGCTGAGTTTGACCAGGAGAGTTGAGATACCCGGCAGTTCCGCTCACTCCGGGCGGCGGTGCCTGGCAGCCGCTCTCGACCGGGTACGCGCGAACCCGGGCGGTAAGACCTCGCGAGCGGATGATTCCCATCTCAGGTGCGGGTGACGGGTGCGTCACCCATTCAGCCTGCTCTGGAGCGGGACGTATCGTTCGATTCTCCTCCGCTCGAGAATCTGGCGCGGACATTCTCCACCAGATCTTCGGTCGTCAGCAGGAGGAGCGTATCGCGAGCCTCGATGACGGTGCTGCCGCCCGGGACAAACCGTTCATCCCCTTTCTGCATGAGGATGATGAGCGCGCCTTTCGGTAACCCGAGATCGACGACCTGCTTGCCGACCGCCAGGGCGTCGGGAGGTACGACCAGTTCGATCAGTTCGCTCGGTGTATCGGGGTCCACATCGAACTCCCGGGAGAGTTTGCGCATCTCCTGGAGAGGAGCGGCGAGACCGAGCCACCGGGCGACGGAGGGGATCGATGTCCCGTGAACAAGCGCCGAGACGAGGACGATGAAGAAGACGACGTTAAAGATCATATCTGCGTCCGGCACTCCTGCAACAAGGGGGTAGGTCGCGAGGATGATCGGGACGGCCCCCCGCAGTCCTACCCAGGAGACCAGGGCCTTCTCGTTCATCGGCATCTTCCAGGGAAGAAGCGTGAGCAAGACGGCAACCGGCCGTGCAACCAGGATCAGGAAGAAGGCGGTGAGAACGCCGGGAATGATCACCGGTACAAGTTCTGAAGGGAAGACGAGCAGGCCGAGCGCAAGGAACATAACGATCTGCATCAACCATGCAATCCCGTCGTGGAACCGGATCAGGCTCTTTTTATAGACGACGATGCTGTTGCCCATGACAAGCCCGGCGACGTAGACCGCAATAAATCCGTTTCCCCCAACGGTAGCGGTCAGTCCGTACGTCAGCAGCACCATGGCGAGACTGAGCACCGGATACAGCCCCTCAGACTCCAGTTTGAGGCGGTTGATGAGAAATACGACGAACCTGCCCAACCCGTAGCCGAGCAGGCCTCCGACTACCATCTGCTGCACAAACATCGGGACGAGAGCAAGCACCGATGAGCCCGGAGTAAGGATCAGAGCGATGATGCCGGTAGTGAGAAAGACCGCCATGGGGTCGTTGCTCCCCGACTCGAACTCGAGGAATGGCCGCAGGTTTCCTTGCAGGCGTGCTCTTGCCATGCGGAGGACTGAAAAGACCGCTGCCGCATCGGTGGACGAGACGACCGCCCCGAGAAGGAAGCCCGTAAGCGGGGATAAGCCAAGGACCAGGACGGCAAATGCGCCGAGCAGGACTGCGGTCAGGACAACGCCGACTGTGGAGAGGGCGATCCCCGGCCAGAGGACAGGCTGGATCTGCTCCCACCTGGTGTCGAGGCCGCCGGAGAAGAGGATGTATGCGAGTGCAATAACCCCGATCGTCTGGGCAATCGCCGGATCGTCGAACGGAATACCGCCCGGTCCTTCGGAACCCGCCAGCATACCGACGACGAGGAAGATGAGGAGCGCAGGGACGCCGAGCCTCTCTGAGAACTTATTTGCAATGATGCTGATCAGGAAGAGCAACGATATGCCGAGAAATATGATTTCGAGGGTGAGGACCATCTGTGGATACGATTCATGCCTGAAATATCTTAACGTTGACTCTTCGCTGTTTTGAACGGATGTGCCGAACTGCAGTTTTGCCGGCGCCATCCGGGCCGGAGCGAGCCTCCCGGGTTCCATCCCGTCGGCATACTCCGAAAGCCCGGGTCCCGGCATCCCCTGTCACGGCGCCGGCAGAGGACGGGCACCCGGACCACCCGATGCATCGGTCCCGCCACCTCCGGTGTATTTCGCGGTATTCATATAGTTGCCGCTAAAACACGTTATCCAGGATGGCAGAAACTCCCGCTCTTTCCCGGTCCCTCGGCACCGTACTCCTGCTGACGGCGACGATATTCCTCATCATCGGAGTCCAGGCGATCTCGTATATCGTCACCATCATCGTCGTATCGCTGATCCTCGCCATGCTCGCGTATCCCGCGACGAAGGCGCTGCGGTCGCGGGGCCTCCCTGAGGTCGCCGCTGTCGGCGTGGTCGGCGTCATCGCCTGCCTTGCAGTCCTGCTGGTCTGTTATCTCGTCTTCTTCTCGTTTGAAAGCCTGATCTCCGGTCTCCCCCTTTACCAGCAAGTGCTGACCACCAGGCTCTCGGAGATCCTCGCCGTCCTGGGGCGGTTCGGGGTCAACACGGGCTCGTTCTCCCCGTCCTCAATCAACCTGCAGGCGTTTGCCGCAATCCTCTCTTCGTCCGCCGTGAGCCTCGCGGACCTCCTCCTCTACCTCTTCTTTATCGCGGTAACGACCATCTTCATGCTCCTTGAGGCACCGCGGATGCCTGACCGCATACGAAAAGTGACGGGGATCATGTCCGAGAACATCGAGGCGTTCTCCCGCATGAGCAGGTTCCTGATCGATTTCGTCATCGTCAGGACCGAGGCAAACCTCGTCCACGGCTTCCTCTTCGGTGCGTTCCTCTGGGTTATGGGGGTGCATTCAGCCATCCTCTGGGGAGTGCTGACGTTCCTGCTCTCGTACATCCCCTACATCGGCCTGATCATCGCGGCACTCCCGGCGATCTTCTTTGCCTGGCTGCAGTTCGGGCTCTGGGGCGTGGTCGCAGTGGTTGCGGCCGTCGTTGTCTTAAACGCGCTCGTGGAGAACCCGATCTTTGCGCACTTTGCATCGAGGCGCTTCGATATCCCCGCCCTTGTGGTCGTCCTCTCGGTCATCTTCTGGGGATGGATTCTCGGTGTTGCCGGGATGATATTTGCCGTTCCGCTCACGCTCATCGTTCTCCTGGCCTTCCAGTCGAGCGACGACTGGGCGTGGGTGAACACGATCCTGGGTGTCGACCATCTCTTTGCAGGAGAGCAAGCGCCCCCTGCTGAGAGCGGGGTGGGCGACGCGCCGCCGGTCAGGTGAGTATCCCCCATACCCCGCCCTTGCCGGGGAGAGGGGTGCTCTTCCTGCTATGCCGGGGTACAGGCAGCCCCTGATTCCTGGCGCTACCGTCCCGGAAGGTTGATATCTTCTCCGGGCAGTTCTCTTCCGGGAACAGAGAATGCTCTACACGCGTGAGATTATTCGGAAGATCTGGGATGCACAGGGCTACGGGAACCTCGCCGTCTGGGGGGATGGAACGACCGCCGTCATCGCCCCGGGCGAGAACCCGGAAAGGGGCGGAGAAGCGCCGCTTGCGATCTTCAAGCCCATCCCCCTCGTGGCGCGATTTTCTATGCTGGACTTTGCCACCCACAACGCCGATCTGCTCAAGCAGATCGAGACGACGATCCGGGAGGCGGGAGGCGAGATCGAGCGGGACTGAGGGGCTTATATCGTTGTCCGGGCAGCAGGATCGCTCTTCCCCGGGGGGAACCGTCCTGAACGGAAGGGCAGATTCACGCTGACCTTCAGGCGACAACTGCTAAAAAAGGAGATTGATCGTTGAGTGTTTCCAGGAAGAGTTACTCTGTCGTCTTCCCGTCGAAATGCTCTTCCCTGGCCATGGCCTCTTCGCGGGTCTTCCGCACGACCTTATCCAGGTGCTCGGGCGGGGAGTAGATCGTGTAGAGTTTGAGGTTGGCGGTCTTTGAGGTGTTGAGCACGTTGTGCTTCGCGCTGCTCGGCACGACCACGGCGCTGCCGTCCTTGACGACATGCTTCACGCCGTCGATCACGACAGCGCCTTCACCCTCCTCGAACCGGAAGAACTGGTCGACGTCGTCGTGCACCTCCTCACCGATCTCCTCGCCGGGCTTGAGGCACATCAGCACGAGCTGACTGAACTTCCCCGTATAGAGGACCCTGCGGAAGTCGGTGTTCTTTACAGTTTCTTTCTCGATGTTTGCTACAAATCCTTTCTTCATTTCGCAAGCCTCCCGATAGTCGGGATTGATTATTAACGCTCCAATGTGGAGCGCCCCGGTATTTCACTATTTTGGTCACTGCAGTCAACTACCCCCCCTAACGGAGGGGGCTTGCAACCGGGGCCCCTTGCGGGGCACAGGGTTGCACTTTAATCGGTGCGAAGGGTGACGGTTCAAAAGTCGTCCTTATTCGCACCGGCCGGTTGACGCGGCCCCTACCGATTATCCGTGGCACCACGGAATCACCGGCTACCTTTCGTGCATGGTTCAGGGCACCGTTGACATCGGCGTTGATCAGGGTTCCCAGAGCACTCTGGTACAACCCCCGCTTGACCCGCCGTTTCCTTCCATAGGGGGGCTTTCGGATCGGGTCAAGGTTGAGCGCATCGACCTGCGAGGTGTATGCCTCGGAGTGCGAGTCATCAAACCGGATCCCGTACTGCTCGCACTTGCTCTTCAGTTTCTGCCGGAACTTGTGATACGGAATCTGCACGAAGTTCTGGTTCCCGCGCTTGCCGTGGTTGATCTTGTCCTTGATCCCATCCCAGCGAGGGAGTACAACCG
>JALNXI010000155.1 GCA_023230425.1 Methanoculleus sp.
CATCGACCACCGAGGGGATGCCCGAGCACCCGATGGCGACGCCGCTACATCCAAGCCGCATCGCGTGGGTTCGGGAATCGATTATGATGACGCCGACGTCGGCCCCCGCCCGCTCCGCTATGGCAGCGCGGATACGCGCAGCGGATGCATCCGGGTCGACGGGAAGGAGGACGACGGAGCCGGAGGGGGCGTTGGAGGCATCGATACCTGCGTTGGGGAGGAGTGTCCCGCCCTTCATGCAGAGCAGGAATCCCGGGATACCCCCGACGACCCGATCGCTCTCCCGGAGCACCACCTCGACATGGCGGGGGTCCATGTGGTATTCTTCGGCGAACCGAAGCGCTTCGGCCGAGGGCTCGATATCGGCCAGCCTTGTGGTCCGCCCTTCGGCTGTGGCCAGGGCCGACTCGGCAACGACCACGATATCTCCCGCCTGGAACCCCCGGCACGCCGAGCGCCCGGCGGCCGCGAGGATATGGGTTGCCATGTCGTCACCGGCATGGACCAGGGGGGTCGCAAGGCCGTACACAGAGAACGATGGTGTCGTCATGCTCGCCTCGTCTTCTCGTGGATCCTGAGCAGGTCGGCGGTCTCCCGGACATCATGGCTCCGCACCACGGCTGCTCCCTTCTCGACCAGCGCCATCGTGAGCGCGAGCGTTCCTGCGAGCCGTTCTTCGGGTTCTCTTCCGAGCAGGTTCCCGATGAACGACTTCCGGGATATAGCGGCGAGTACCGGGCGGCCGAAGGCCGAGAATGACCCAAAGTTCCTGCAGAGTTCCCAGTCGTCCTCACCCGTCCGCTCTGGAACCCATCTCCCGACTGCAGGATCGAGGACGTATTCGTCGATCTCAAGGCGCGCGCAGCGTGCCACAACCGCCTCGAGTGCCGAGAGGGTAGCGGCAAGGCCGACGGGATCGCCGGGCTCCCGAAAACTCGCCATCGCGAATACCGGCAGCCCGGAGTCGGCGACTGCCCGCGCGTACCGCTCGTCGGCAAGCCCGGATATGTCGTTCACTGCATGGATGTCGTGGCGGAGGCAGACCTCGAGCACCTCCGGGTATCGGGTGTCCACCGAGAGGGTGATCCCGGTCCCGTCAAGTTCCGAGAGCGCCGCATCCACCCGTGCTGCTTCTTCGGCGGCGGTTATGGGGCGGGAGCCCGGGGCCGTGCTCCGCGCCCCGAGGTCGATCATATCGGCACCCTCATCAAGCATGGCAAGAGCCCGGTCGTGTATCCCCCCGGTCGGGGTGTAGGAACCCCGGTAGAACGATTCCGGGCTGCAGTTGATGATACCCATCAGGCGAACCGGAGCGTCGCCGCCGATCCGGAGACGGTTTATCGTGCAGTGTCGTTGCAGCATGACCTTAACCTGGCCGCCCTGAATGTGTTCTCCATCAGTGTCGCGATTGTCATAGGGCCGACGCCGCCGGGGACCGGGGTTATCGCTCCCGCCCGCTCTTTCACTCCCTCGAAGTCGACGTCGCCGCAGAGTTTGCCCTGCTCGTCGTAGTTGATGCCGACGTCGATGACCGTTGCTCCTTCCTTCACCATATCCGGTCTGACAAACTTCGCTCTTCCGACCGCGCTGACGAGGATATCGGCGTCTCTCATCTCATCTTCAAGGTTCTTCGTCTTTGAGTGGCAGATGGTGACGGTTGCGTCTGCGTTCAGGAGCAGGACGGCCATGGGCCTCCCTACATCGATGCTCCGGCCGACGACGACCGCCCGCTGCCCTCTGGTCGGGATCCTGTACTCATCGAGGATCGTCATGATCCCCTGCGGGGTGCAGGGGGCAAAGACCGGGCTTCCGGCAAGAAGCCTCCCGAGGTTGTAGGGGTGGAACCCGTCCACGTCCTTTGAGGGATCGACCGCATTGATGATGCGGGTGGTGTCCACCCCCGATGGGAGCGGCAACTGAACCAGAATACCGTTGATGTCCGGGTCGTTGTTGAGGCGCGCGACTGCCTCGAGCACCCGCTCGGTGGAGGCGTCCTCCGGGAGCTCGATGCCGACCGAGCCGATCCCGACACGCTCGCACGCCCGGTGCTTCATGCGGACATAGAGTTTTGACCCGGGGTCTTCGCCCACGATAATGGTCGCGAGGCGCGGGTAGAGCCCGGACTCATCTATCTTCTCCTTGAGGAGCTCAAGCCTCTTTTCAGAGACTGCTTTACCGTCGAGTATCATGCTACTTCAGGGTAGAGGGGATACTTGCTCGCCAGAGCAATAACCTCTTCCCTCACTTCGGTGATCGCCTTCTTCGAAGTCCGATCTCTGGCGATATCCTTTACGACCCGGGCGATCCAGTGTCCGATCTGCTTCATCTCTTCCTCTTTCATGCCGCGGGAGGTGACCGCCGGTGTGCCGATCCGGAGTCCGCTCGTTACGAAGGGGCTGAGTTGTTCGCGGGGGATGGTGTTCTTGTTCACGGTGATGCCTGCCTCACCGAGCGCGACCTCAGCCGCAAGGCCGGTGATGTGCTCACCGTTCGTAGAGACCCCGGTCAGGTCGAGCAGAATGAGGTGGTTATCGGTGCCGCCGGAGACAAGGTCGAGCCCTTCCTGGCTGAGGACGTCGGCCATCGCGCGTGCGTTCCTGACGACCTGCCCGCAGTAGTCCCTGTACGCGGGGGTCAGCGCTTCCTTGAAGCAGACCGCCTTTGCGGCGATGGTGTGCATCAGCGGGCCGCCCTGCATGCCCGGGAAGATGGACTTGTCGATGGCGGAAGCATCCTCTTTGCTGCACATGATGGCGCCGCCGCGGGGGCCCCGCAGGGTCTTGTGCGTCGTCGTCGTCACAATGTCGACGACGCCGACCGGGGAGTTGTGGTATCCGGTCGCGCAGAGCCCGGCGATGTGGGCGATGTCGGCCATACACCGGGCGCCGACGCTATCCGCGACCTCCTGGAACGCCTTGAAGTCGATCTCTCGCGGGTAGGCGCTCGCGCCGCAGACGATGATCTGCGGCTTCACAATCCGCGCCATCTCCTCGATGACCGCGTAATCGAGCGTCTCCGTCTCGGAGTCGACGCCGTAGTGAAAGATCGAGTACCAGCGCCCGGTGATGTTGACCGGCGAGCCGTGGGAGAGGTGGCCGCCCTGGGTGAGGCTCTGGCTCATGATCCTGTCCTTGTAGTTGAGATAGGCAAAGTAGACTGCCTGGTTTGCCTGGCTTCCCGAGTGCGGCTGGACGTTTGCGTGCTCCGCGCCGAAGAGTTTACACATCCGGTCGCGCGCCAGGTTCTCCACGACGTCATGGAACTCGCAGCCGCCGTAGTAGCGCTTGCCGGGGTACCCCTCAGCGTACTTATTGGTCATGATAGAACCCATCGCCTCGAGAACCGCCTTGCTGACGACGTTCTCGGAGGCAATCAGTTCCAACCCATTGATCTGACGCAGGCGCTCTTTCTCGATGAGGCCTGCGACTTCTGGATCGAAGTTTGCCAGACTAGACATGCAGGAAATGATTACTCGGGTGAGGTAATATTCTTTCTTTTGCACGATCCGTTCGTGATGGCTGCTTATCTGGCGGCTGCCGGTTATTCTCCTGCCACATCCCGGATAAAATGTAATCATTCTTCTTTTCGAGAATCCATAGTAATATTATTACGTAATTATTATCAAGGATTAATTCGAGGGAGACAATGGCGCAAAAAGATGCTAGGATACGGTTCCTTGAGCGAGAACTCGCTGAACGCGAGAAGGAGATGGAGACGATGACGGAATATGAGCAGCCCCCGGTACTGGTACAGGAGGCAGGAGATGAGCGCCTGCGCGATCTGGAGCGGAAGGTGCGGGAACTCGAGGCCCTGGTGAAGGGCCTGATGGGAGAGATTCTGGATCTCAAATCCGTGACGATGGACCTCTCCCGGGATGTGGAGGAGCGCAAGGTAAAGCCGGTGGCGGCTGAAGGAAGGAAGGCCGGGGCCACGCTCCAGGCAGAGCCCCGCGCCGGCGCCGAACCCGCGGCACCGTCGCGTGCCGCCGACCCTCCGGGTCCCGCGCGGCTGGCGGAGAAGCGGCCGGCCAGGCCCGACCCGGAAGACAGGGACCTGGAACTCATCATGCAGAACGACGGGACGCTGAAACCGGAGCCGAGGAGGTCCTCGGAGTATATCATCGCCAGCACCAAATTTGGGAACGCCCCGGTGAAGGGCCGGGGAAGAGGTGGCAAGTCGTCCGACCGGACGCTCTTCGTGGAGCAGAAGAAGAAGCGGGAGGTTGACAGTGTCATCCAGGCTGAAGAGGACGACACGGTCGACCTTGACAGGTAGCCAGGGGAGCCTGATCCTTGTACATCACGCAGCTTGAGATCGACAACTTCAAGTCTTTCGCCAGGAAGACCAAAATTCCTTTTTTTGAAGGATTTACTGTCGTCTCAGGCCCGAACGGTTCCGGAAAGAGCAACATCATCGATAGTATTCTCTTCGTCCTTGCTCTCTCGGGTGCGCGGGGGCTGCGGGCCGAGAAACTGACCGACCTGATCAACGTCAACTCCGGGAAGAACACCGCCGAGGTTGGGGTCACGTTCTCGGACGGCACGACGATCCGCCGCCGGATTAAGCGAACGTCAGCGGGCTACTATAGTTATAACTACTTGAATAATCGCCTCTGCAAGCAGAGCGACGTCATCGAGTTCCTTGCGAAGATCGGGATCAAGCCTGAGGGCTACAACGTCGTCATGCAGGGCGATATCACCCGTATCATGGAGATGAGCGACGGCGAGCGGCGCAAGATCATCGACGAGATAGCAGGCGTCGCCGAGTTCGATCATAAGCGCGAACAGGCGTTCTCGGAGCTTGAGGTGGTGCGGGAACGGATCGAGCGTGAGGAGATCCTCCTCAATGAACTCGTAGCCCGGCTGGATGCACTTCAGCATGAGCGCGAGCAGGCTGTGGAGTACCGGCGGTGGCAGGAACAGCTGGAGCATTTCGGGCAGTGCCGGGGGGCGGCGCTCGTCCGGCAGAAGGAGCAGGAGATCGGCACTCTCCACGGTCTCGCGCTCGATCAGCAGGCGGCGCTCGGGCGCACCGCCGGCGAGATGGAATCTGCAAAGGCAGGCCTCGAGGAGGCGCGCGGGCGTCAACACGCGGTCGACGAGGAGATCAGCCGGAAGAGCGGTCCAGAGTACCTCGCGCTTGTCGGGCGGCTTGAGGAGGCGCGGGGCGGGGTCAAACTCGCCGAGAAGAACGTCGAGCGCCTGAAAGTCAGTCGGGAGGAGAACCTCGAAACAATCCAGCGAGTCTACATGGACAGCAGGCGCGCCGAGG
>JALNXI010000156.1 GCA_023230425.1 Methanoculleus sp.
CGCGAGAACGTGCCGATAGGGATCTGGTCGACTGGCATGGATTACATCCACCTGTTGGCATTGCCGGATAATAGGCAGTCGGAGTCTCCCCCGGGGGAGAGTTCCCGCCTCAACAGTTCCCGGTTGGGTGGCGCCCGGCGTCAACCTTCCGGAGTTATCCGGGTGGTGCGGACCCGGAAGAAGAGGGGGCGGAGCCCATCACCACTTCTGAATGAGGGAGAGGAGCATCTTACGGACCTGAGTGGTCAGCTCGCAGTCAGGCTTGATCTCAAGCGCCTTATCGGCACACGCAAGCGCGTGGCGATACATGCCGAGGTGGTAGAGGACGCTGCACTTCATACTCCATCCGGCTGCATACCGTGGATTGATCGAGAGCACCTGGTCAAAACATTCGAGAGCCTTCCGATACTCCCCGAGCGCATACAGGGCGCCGCCCTTCAGGCTCCAGACCCGGACGCTCCCGGGGTCGTCGGCGATGGCCCGGGCGTAGCAGGTGATTGCCTCCTCGTGCTGGTGCCGGAGGAAGTAGGCGTAGCCGAGGTCGGTCCAGGCCGCCACGAAATGGGGGTCGATCGAGAGCACCCGCTCGTAGCAGGCGACCGCATCGTCAAGCCGGCGCATCGCGACGAAGATGCCGCTCCGGTTGTACCAGGCAACTGCGGAGTCCGGGTTGAGTTCAACGGCACGATCGTAGCAGGCGAGCGCCTCCTCGAGCCGGTTGCGGCGCCGGTGCAGCATCCCCCGGGAGACCCAGGCCGGGGCAAACTCCGGGTCGATCGAGAGTGCCCTCTCCCAGCATGCCAGCGCCTCCTGGTCCCGCCCAAGGAGATCGAGGAAGACCCCTTTGTTGTTCAACATCTTCACGTTGGTCGGATCCTCTTCAATTACCCTGTCAAAACAGCCGATAGCCTCATGAAATCGCCCCTGTTGAGCAAGGGATACCGCCTCTCTGCTCACTGCGGTGTCGGTGCCCGGGCTCTCCCGGTCTCCGGGACTACCCCTTCCAAAGAGCTTTCCTATACCCATTCCGGATATTCCCCCCATGGTCACGCTACTGGTAGCGGGCATATGTTATAACCGTTCCCCCGCCCCTGATGATGGTAAGGCGGGAAAGGTGGTCTTCAGGGATTTCCCGCCGGGCGGCCGTCGACCACGAGAGGTATTCGGGTCGGCACAGTGCCGCATCGCCGGGATCACCCGTGCCACCCGTCCGGCCCCCCCTTTCCGGCGGAGTTCGGTATGCACCAGGGCGTGGCAGATGCCGCAGAGCGTGATGAGGTTTCCCGGGTCGTCGTTTGTCGGGTCCAGGTCGATGTGATGGACGTGGAGAGCCATCCCCGAGCCGCAGACTGCGCATACTCCGCCGTCACGATCGAGAACGACGGTCCGGATCTCCCGCCAGCCCCGAAGCCCGTACTTCGCCCGCGCCCGGATGACAACACCGAACTCTTCGCAGGAGACGGCACCTTTCTCCCGGACGGCGAACGGGCACCGGCAGCAGAGGCGGAGAAAGCCGTTCTGGTCCGGACGACCGTTGCAGAGCGGAGGCTGCGTACAGTCGAACGCATCAAGGCTGAGTTGCAAGTCCGAGGGCATACCGGACGATCTCTGACGGGATACGGCATAAGTGCTGGGATGCACCGGGTCTACTCCCTCTCCTCCTCTCGGTAGGGGATCGGCACGTAGGCGACCGACGGGCGGCGGGGCATCGCCTGCGGGAAGAGGTCCATCAGCCGGTAGACGCCAGCGGGCATACCGGGAGTGACGGGAAGCCCGAGTTCCCGGGCCTGCTCGAGGGTGATCGGGTAGTCGTGGGTCCACGTCCCCTCCGTGAGCAGGCGCGCGAGGCGGTCCGCCTGCTCAACAGTCATCCGATCCCGGAGCAGGCCGGTCACGAACTCCCGCATCTGGTTCTGGGCCTTCGCCGCGATATCGACCAGGATGAAGGTTGTATCATCGATCTTATCCGGCGGTTTCAGCCGGGGGACCCGCAGGATCGATGCCGCCGGGTACTCACCGATCCGGGGGTCGACCGGGCCTAGCACAGCGTTCTCGTCCATCGCCACCTCGTCGGCGGCGAGGCAGAGGAGCGTCCCCCCCGACATGGCATAGTGGGGGACAAAGACCGTCACCCTTCCCCGATGCCGCCGGAGCGCCATCGCGATCTGCTCGGACGAAAGGATCAGGCCGCCGGGGGTGTGGACGATGAAGTCGATCGGCATCTCCGGCTCCGTGAGCCGGATAGCCCGGAGGATCTCCTCGGAGTCGTTGATGTCGATGTAGCGGAAGAGCGGGATGCCCAGGAATCCAATCCGCTCCTGGCGGTGGATGAGGGCGATGACCCGGGTTCGGCGCTCCGCCTCGATGTCCCGGATCGCCCGCAGGCGGCGGGCCCGGGTCATCTGCTGCTGGACGATCGGCACCGCGAAGAGGAGGAGGACGGCGGCCAGCAGCACGGTCCATAGGTCGGGCATACCGGCACCGTAGTGCGCACTCCGCGTAAAGAAGGTTCGCCCCACACGATGCGTCAGGTGGAGAGGAACTCGTCGATCGATGCCTGCCGGGTATGACCGCCCTCAAGCGCCGAGAGCCTGATCCCGAGGAGCCGGACGTCCGTGCCGTTGAGGAGCGGCAGGAGCAGGCCGCACGCGACCCGCCGGATCGCTCCGGGGTCGTCGGTGAACCGCTCCAGCGCCCGGGACCGGGTATGCGTCTCGAATCCGCGGTACCGGACCTTGACCGTGACGGTCCGGCACCGGAGGCCGTCGGCCGCGAGCGCCTCGGTGACATCGTCCGCAAGGTCGGCGATGGTCCCGGAGAGGATGGACGGATCGGCCGTATCCTCGTCGAACGTCGTCTCCCGGGAGACGGATTTGTATCCCTCCCTGCTCTGCACCTCTCCATCATCGATGCCCCGGGCGAGACGGTGCATCAGGACGCCGAACCTGCCGAACCGGGCGATGAGGTCCTGGACATCAGAGCGAGCCAGGTCACCGACGGTCAGGATACCCATCCGCTGGAGGTCCTCGCCGGTCTTCTTCCCGACGCCGGGTATCTTTGCCACCGGCAGGGGAGCAAGGAACGCCGCGACCTCGTCCGGGCAGACGACCGTCAGCCCGTCAGGTTTCTGGAAGTCAGACGCAATCTTTGCCACGGCCTTGCCCGGAGCGACGCCGACGGAGCAGGTGAGCCCCGTCTCTTCCCGGATCTCCTGCTTGATCGCGGCGGCAAGCGCCTTCGCCGCCGGGAAGCTGCCGGCATCGCTGACGTCGAGGTAGGCCTCATCGATGCTCACCTGCTCGATGCGGCCGGCGTGCCCGCGGAGGATCGCCATGATCTCCGCCGAGACCCGGGCGTAGAGCGGGCGGTCCACCGGGAGGAAGACACCGTGCGGGCAGAAGGCATACGCCCGGGAGATGGGCATGCCGGAGTGCACCCCGTAGCGGCGTGCCTCGTAGGAGCAGGTGCTCACGACCCCCCGACCCGCTCCCCCCTTCGGGTCGGCGCCCACGATCACCGGCCTCCCGGCAAGGGACGGGTCGCGGCGGACCTCGACGGAGGCGAAGAAACTGTCCATATCCACGTGCAGGACGATCCGGCCGCCCGTTGTCATACTGCAAACACCCCCGGAAACGTTACGGTAGTGTTGGAAGTCCGGCGATATAGGGGGTTTGGTGGGGGGAGAGAGGCCAGGTTTATGAAAGACCGGAACCGCGCCGGGAGAAATCAGGGTTGCAACCTGCAGGTGGTCGGGACGGCACCGGATAGCGCTCATACGCCCAACCACCCACCGGGTGCAAGGGCGTCGTGAAGCCCAAAATGGATTTCAAGTGAATGTCACGTCAGGGAGATATGCCTCTATTGAGTGCTCTTACCATACGGGTGCAAATTCCCGTTGATACCGGCGAGTCTCAGGCGTTGTTGAGCCCCTCCCAAAGCTAACCGGGAGATTGCATCCACGGTCACGCCCGGGTACGGCTTTCCAGTGGCTATCGCCACGCACTGCCCCCGCCCCCGGGGGCGGGGGAGGAGCACGAAGCGCGGGCGGGGTGGGGGTGCGGTGAGGGACTTACGGGTATCCCCCTGCGGGGCGGGGGTCTCCCCCTCCCCTGTCCCCTCCCCCGTGGCGATATCCCCACGGTCCACTGTAAGGGCATTTTCCATGGTACCCATCTGTTGGGATAATCCATTTTTGGGCTTTAATCTTCAATCCTCACACCCGCCCACATCTCCAGGCACCCCCTGTACTGGAGCATTTCTGCAAACAGGGGTTTTGCTCGACAGCACCACGCGCCCCGCCTTGCGCCCCGCGCGCCTCCCGGTGACCGGGGCAGGCAACTCAGGGGCAGGAACACCGAAAAATACACCAAAAACAGCGAGATCCAACAGACTTCGTATTACGAACCTGGAGTATCATAAGACGTGGGCGAGTGAGAACCACTCGCTCCACCTTCTTTCCGTCTGATCGGCAGGAATGTTTGCGATCGCGGATTGTGAGGACGTGCAAATAAAAAGGGGTTATGGAGAGTTTACCGGGCCGGGATGATGAGCGAACGCTCGCCGGCGGGCATGAACTCGCGGATTGCACCCTTCGCGAACTCGCGGCGGGGCTCTGCGAAGTTGAACTTCAGGGCCGGGTCGGCGAAGCAGACCTTGACGAGCGGGCTGTAGCAGAACGCATCGCCACGTCCGTAGTGAGCGCTGCCGACGATCGCGGCGTACTCGCCCTGGTGACCGACGTTCATCGCGTAGTTCGGGTAGTTCGGGCCACGCAGTTCTCCCATCAGGCCGCGGTCGGGCTCCATGGAGAGCGAGTTTGCGGATCCGCACTGGTCCTGGAGATCGTAGCCGAAGAAGCCGAGCCGTGACCATCCGTCCTTGTGCAGGAGCATCGAGAGGTACCAGGCGTTGAGACCGGCGTTGGAGTTGCCGGTCGCGATGGAGGTCGTGAGACCGGATGCGGCGGCGATGACGCCGGCACGCTGGGACCCGCCGAAGTGGTCCTCCATCATGGTCGGGAACTGCTCGTACTGCTCCATGGCGTTGAGGGTGACCTCGGTGGCGAGATCGTTGACGATCTCCTGGGTCGGCTTGACCTTATCCTTCGCGCTCGGGTTCTTCCAGTCGACCTTGTACTTGTCCTTGGCGTAGTCCATACCGTAGTAGGTGAACTCATCGAGGATGTTGTCGGTGTAGGCCGCGGTCGCGTACTGGGTGAATCCGACACCGCCGGACATGTAGGAGCCGAGCCAGAAGGATAAGGTCA
>JALNXI010000157.1 GCA_023230425.1 Methanoculleus sp.
GACGTAGACGACCGTCTGCCAGAACCCGGTCGATATCACCCCGGCAAGCCGCTTCCAGCCCTCGATGACGCCGCAGTCCTCGCGGATCATGATCGGGACGACGAAGTCGGTGGTCAGGAGGAAGACGAGCCCGAAGAGGAGAGCCGCGACCAGCAGGACCAGAATGAGCGCAATAATCAGGAACGGCGCGGCAGCGCCGGGACCGGCCCCCTCAAACCCGATGAGCATGAAGACGAACGCCATAACGGCAAGGATCATGACCGCGATGAGGGCGATCTGGAAGAGAAAGAGCCGGGCTCCTTTGCCGAGCCGCTCCCGGAAGAAGCCCCCGAGGCAGATATTCCCTGTCCTCAGCATATCGACGAAGACGAACTGCATCACCGCGCCGACGAGCATCCAGAGGAGAGCGATCGCCAGCAGACCGACAATAAATGCCACGATCAGCGGCGCGATCCCGGGGATGGACTCCGCAACACCGGGCGAGAGGTCGCTCCCCCCGTAGTTATACTGGAAGACATCCGGCAGACTGATGCCGCCTCCCACAAAGAGCGCGACAACGGCCAGGCGGAGCCAGACCCCCCACTGGGGCGGCCAGAGCAGGCTTTTCGTGCGATGGAACGCACCTTCCAGCCTGCTGAATGCATACATCTCTTCAGCCATATCTGTCTTGAAGAGAAGGATACGCTCACAGTTAAAACCTTCTTTGGACGAATCGGTTTCAAGATCCCGGCTCCCGGAGGTATGCCCGCGGGTTCTGGGGGAAACGGGTTTTTCAACACCTTAATCTAGTCCGTTCACCACACTATAGAACGAATGATCCCTCTCATGCTTGACCTGACGGGCAGGAGGGTGCTCATCTTCGGGGGAGGCGACGTCGGTGCCCGGAAGGCTGCATACTTTGAGCATGAGGCGGAGGTGACGGTGATCAGCCGTTCCTTCTCGCCGGACCTTGACGGTCTCGCGATCAGGCGGCAGGAGGCCGACCTCTCGACCCTCCCGGACGAGGCGCTCCGGGGTCTCCTGCAGGGCGCCTTCCTCGCGGTAGCCGCGACGCCGGACACGGGGCTCAACGACCGTATCGGGAAAGTATGCGCCGGGGCCGGCGTCCTCTTCAACAACGCCGCCGGCGAGCCCGGAGATGTCATCATCCCTTCGGTCGTCCGGGGCAGCCGCTACCTGGTCGCGATCAGCACCCACGGAAAGAGCCCTGCCGTATCGCGGTACCTCCGCATGAGACTCGAGACGGAGTACGCAGACCTCGACCGGATGATTGACCTGCAGGACGAGATGCGCTCGATGCTCCGTGAGGTCGAACCGGTGCAGGCAGAGCGGTCCCGTATCCTCTGGAGCATACTCCGGGACGAAGAGGTCTGGGGAACGCTTGCCTCCGACTACGAGAGAGCACGGGCGATAGCGATCGAGAGGCACCTGCATGCCTGAGCCGGCCACGGCCCCGCTCGCACTCGCGGGCCTGAACCACCATACCGCGGACATCGCCACGCTCGAAGCGTTCCGGTTCCCCGACGAGGCGACGTTCCTCCGGGAGGCGCGGGAACGGTTCAGGGGCGTCCTCCTGCTCCAGACCTGCAACCGCGTCGAAGTCCTGGTGCAGGGCGATGCACGGAGCCTTGAAGGGTTCCTGCGGGAGCAGGGCAGGCGCGACTTTATGGTCATCGAAGGCGACGCCGTGCCCCGCCACCTCCTGGAACTGGCCGCAGGCATCGACTCTCTGGTCGTCGGCGAGGACCAGATCCTCGGGCAGCTCAAACGGGCGCTTGCGGCTACGGAGGAGGCGGGGGCTTCTAGCAGCGTCATCGGGCTCTGCATCAACAAGGCGGTGCACGTGGGGGTCAGGATCCGGCGCCAGACGCAGATCAACCGGGGAGCGGTCTCCGTCGGTTCCGCGGCCGTGACGCTTGCAGAGAAACTCCTCGGAACCTTGCGCGACCGGCACATCCTGGTCGTCGGGAGCGGGGAGATGGGACTGCTCGTGGCGCAGGCACTGGCCGCCAAGGGCCTCACGGCCATATACGTCGCCAACAGAACCTACGAACGCGCGGTGGTGCTTGCGGATAAGATCGGGGGGCGGGCGGTCAACTTCAAAGATCTCTACCGCTACATCGCACTCTCCGACGTCGTCATATCCTGCACCGCCGCGCCGCACCCGGTCATCCGCACGGAGGAGGTCCGGGGAGTGATGGAGGAGCGCCTCTGGCCGCTCGATCAGCACCCCCGCCACCTGGTCCTCATAGACATCGCCCAGCCCCGCGATGTCGAGGAGGGGGTGCGGTCCGTCGAAGGCGTGCATCTCTTCACCATCGACGACCTCCGGAACATCAACGACGCCGCCATGGACTCCCGGAGGAGCGAGGCGGACCGGGCACGGGGGATCATCGACGAGGAACTCGACCATTTCATCCGCCTCCTCCGGCGGACGGCGGCCGACGAGACACTCGCCCTCCTCTACACCTGGGCGGAGTCGATCCGGGCGCGTGAACGCGACCGGGCGCTCGCCCGTCTGGGGGAGGAGGATAGCCGCACGGCGGAGGTCATCGATGACCTGACGCGGGCGCTCACGAAGAAGCTCCTCTCCGACGTGACGACATCCATCCGCGCGAGTGCGGAGTGCGGCGATATAACGACAGCAGAGAGCCTGATGAGGGCGATTACCCGGGGAGAACCATGTTCCCAGAACGACGAATGAGACGGATACGGCGGCGGATAATCCAGCCGCTCCTCCGCGAAACAGAACTTCAGAAGACCGACCTGATAGCGCCGGTCTTTGTTGATGAATCGATCAGCACACCACTACCCATCACATCGATGCCGGGGCAGTTCCGCCACCCGATGGACGGGGTCGCCGACTACTGCGAGCGTCTCCAAAACGCCGGTATCCGGGCGGTGATCCTCTTTGGTATCCCGGCCGCAAAAGACGGCGAGGCGACCGAAGCCTATGCAGCGGACGGCGTCGTCCAGCGGGCCGTCCGGGAGATCAAGGAGCGGTTACCGCAGATGGCGGTCGTTACCGACGTCTGCGCCTGCGAGTACACTGACCACGGCCACTGCGGCATTGTTGGAGAAACTGCCGACGGCCCTGACCTCCAGAACGACCCGTCACTTGCGCTGATGGCGCGGATCGCCGTCTCCCATGCCGAGAGCGGCGCCGATATCGTCGCGCCGTCGTGCATGCTCGACGGTATGGTGCAGGCGATCCGGGGGGCCCTGGATACCGCCGGATACCAGAACGTCCTGATCATGTCCTACTCCTCAAAGTTCGCGAGCGCCCTCTACGGGCCTTTCCGTGACGCTGCGGGCTCGGGATTCAGTTTCGGCGACCGGACGACCTACCAGATCAACCCGGGCAACGCACGCGAGGCGGTGATGGAGTCGGAGCTCGACGCGGCCGAAGGGGCGGATATCCTGATGGTCAAGCCGGCTGGAATATACCTCGACATCCTCTCATCCATCAAGGAGTTCGGCCTGCCGGTGGCGGCCTACCAGGTCAGCGGGGAGTACGCTATGATCAAGGCGGCCGCAGAGCGCGGCTGGCTGGACGAGCGGGCCGTTGCCCTCGAGAGCCTCACCGCCATAAAACGCGCCGGGGCCGACCTGATCATCACCTATTTCGCCGAAGACATAGCGAGGTGGCTCGATGAAGAGCAGTGACCTTTTTTCGCGGGCAAAGGCCCTGATGCCGGGTGGCGTCAGCAGCCCCGTCCGGGCAATCAAACCCTACCCGTTCTACACGGAACATGCGAGAGGATCGCACCTCACGACCGTCGATGGGGCCGATCTCGTCGACTGCTGCCTCGGCTACGGCCCCCTCATCCTCGGCCACGCTCATCCGGGCGTCCGGGAGGCTATAGGGCGCCAGCTCGAGAAGGGGTGGCTCTACGGCACGCCGTCGCCCCTCGAGATCGACCTTGCGGAGCTGATCACCGGCGACCACCCCGGTATCGATATGATCCGGTTCGTCTCGTCAGGCTCCGAGGCGACGATGGCCGCGATCCGGCTCGCCCGCGGCTACACGGGGAAGCAGGACATTATAAAGGTCGAAGGCGGGTTCCACGGCGCCCATGACGCGGTCCTGGTGAAGGCCGGGTCGGGGGCGACAACGCTCGGGGTGCCCGACTCCGCAGGTGTCCTCGCGGATATTGTGGCGCACACCCGGCAGGTCCCGTATAACGACCCCGAGGCGCTGGAGACGCTTCTTGCCGGGAACGACGACGTTGCCGCGTTCATCCTCGAACCGATCATGGGAAACATCGGGCCGGTGCTCCCCGACGACGACTACATCGCCGACGTCCGGGAGATCACCGCCGCCTACGACGTCCTTCTCATCCTCGATGAGGTGATCACCGGATACCGGGTCGGTATCGGCGGCGCGGAGGTGCTCTATGGTGTAAAGCCGGACCTTGCAACGTTCGGCAAGATCATCGGCGGCGGCCTCCCCATCGGGGCCTTCGG
This sequence comes from Methanoculleus sp., assembly GCA_023230425.1. GTDB lineage: Archaea > Halobacteriota > Methanomicrobia > Methanomicrobiales > Methanoculleaceae > Methanoculleus. The sequence continues at coordinate 4,468 of JALNXI010000157.1, forward strand.
GGGGCGGCGCGACATTATGGACCTGGTTGCTCCCTCAGGTCCGGTCTACCAGGCGGGGACATTCAGCGGCAACCCGGCGAGCCTCGCGGCGGGGTCTGCGACGCTCCGCTACCTCCACGAGCACCCGGAGATCTACCGGCGGCTCGACGACGCCACCCGGGCTATCGGGGAAGTCGCCGCGGATGCCGGCAGGGGCTCGTTCGTCAGGATAGGCTCGGTCTTCAAGCACTTCTTCAGGGACTCAGCCCCGCGGAACTACCGGGAGGTCAAAGAGTGCGACACCGAGGCGTTCGGGCGGTTCTGGAAGGCGATGCTCGACGCGGGGGTCTTCCTCCCGCCGTCGCAGTTCGAGACGAACTTCCTCTCTGCTGCGCACACAGAACGGGATATTGAACAGATAGCGGACGCGTACGGATCATGTCTCTTCGCATAGGCACACGAGGAAGCGCTCTCGCGCTTGCGCAGACAACCAGGGTGGTCGGCATGCTCGCCGACCGGGACGTCGAGGCGGAGATCGTCACGATCACGACCGAGGGCGACACCGCGACCAACGTCCCCCTCCACGCCATCGGCGGGCAGGGGGTCTTTGTGCGGGCACTTGACGATGCGATCCTCCGCCGCGAGATCGATGCTGCGGTGCACAGCATGAAGGATATCCCGGCGGATCGGCCGGCGGGGCTTGTCTGCTGCGCTGTGCTCGAACGGGACTCTCCTGCGGACTTCCTTGTGCACGAGGCCCCTCTCGATGCGGTCCGCGTCGTCGGGTCGTCGAGCACCCGGCGCCGC
>JALNXI010000158.1 GCA_023230425.1 Methanoculleus sp.
CGGGGCTTTCCCCGTCACGGCGGGGGCGATCGACCTTGCGCTCGCGATGTCGCTTCGGTTCGCCGCGATGCTCTTTGCGTTCCAGCTCCTGGTCATATCCACCCAGCCGCGGGACCTCGTCCACGTCATGGACCGCCTCAGGATGCCGGTCGACTACACCCTCATGTTCCTGATCGCGCTCCGGTTCATCCCGAGCCTGCAGCTCGAGGGAAAGCGGATTCACGAAGCGCAGCTTGCCCGTGCCTATAACCCCGGGAACGGTCTTGCCGGGAAGATACGGGGGCTCTTTCCCATCATCATCCCCCTGGTCTCGAACTCGCTCGGGAAGGCCACGATCCTCGGGCTGACCATCGATCTGAGGGGCTACCGCTCCGGCAGGCGGACGCCGATGCGTGACCTCGCCCCGGGCAGGGCCGACGTCGCGGGGATCTGCTGCATGGGCCTTGTGGTCGCAGGGTATTTGGCCGTGCTGGTCGTATAACGTGATATGCACACGGGCGGGTCTTCGGCCACGATTCCGGCAACGTTCGAGTTCTACCTGGGCGGGAGCGTCGGGCCGTCCCTCTACGTCAGGCTCGTCGACGGCCGGCTCCTCTACGAGTGGGCGAGTGCCGGCGGCTACTCCGGGGTAGTGATGGAGGCGTCGCCCACAGAGGAGGAGTGGGTAAGGTTCCGGGAGACCGCAACCAGGCTTGGTGTATGGGAGTGGGAGCCGGAGTACATCTCCGCCCACTCCTGCTGCGATGTCACCTACTGGCACCTTCGGATGGAGATGGACGGGCACAGCACCGTCGTGCGGGGCGCGAACGCCTATCCGGGCTCGCCCGGGCCGGAGGTCTCACGGCAGTTCCGCGAGTTTCGCGCGGCGGTTGAGCGGCTGATCGGGCGGGGCTCCCATCCTGGGGCCCTGTGAACGTTCAGCGGAAGGCCGGTTTCAGGTGTTCGAGGCTTCTCCTGTACTGTTGAAACGAGGCCGGTTCGACGATCTTCGTGGCGTCCGGGGGGAGAGCCGCCAGTACACGCCCAAAGTCGATACTTCCCTCCCCACATGCCAGGTGGTCGTCCCGACTGCCGCAGTTATCGTGCAGGTGGACGTGGATCGCTTCTCCCTGTTCCAGGAATGCTTCCAGGTTGCCGTTCACGTAGGCATGCCCCACGTCGAGGGCGAAGCCGAGATTGTGATCGGCAAGACGGCCGAGAAACCCCGGTTCCCGGAAGAAACAGACATCCCACGCCCCCATATTCTCGATGGCGAGCCGGACGCTCACCTCTCCCTGGATTGCGGCCACTTCGCTCAACGAACGGTCGAGGGCGGCCTGGGCGGCGCCTCGCACCTCTTCTCCCCATACATGCCCCGGGTGTATGACCAGCCGCTCAGCGCCGATACGGTCGCAGACCTCTGCGAGGTCTCTCATAACCCCGATGGTCGCCCTTCGCAGGTGCTCGTTATCGGATGCGATATTGGTATCGGCAACAGGGGCATGGACCGTGTACCTGAGATCGAACGAATAACAGGTCTCTTCGGAGAGGAAGAGGGAGTGAGGGCCGTCGGAGAGGATCTCCGCAAGACCCGTTTGGCCGGAGATGAGGCCGAGCGCCTCTTCGAGCGGCCGGTCCATCAGGCAGCAGGTGGAGCAGCCGATACACTCATCAGGCATAGGGATCTGGCTCCCCCTGTGTCTTTCTCCGCCATGCCATCACGGCAAGGCACGCGCCCACAACAACCGGTGTTGCCGGGGAGAGTGCCATCCTCTGTTGCGGGGTTGTTTGCTCCTGGGTGGGGGCAACGGAGACCTGCGACGGTTCGACGGTACAGGCGGCATCGGGCAGTGGTATCTCGGACGTGTTGGGAGAGAGGGTTTCGGATTGCACCCAAAGTAACGATATGGTCCCGTCGGGGGTACCTGCGAGGATATGCGTTGTGTCGGACGGAGTGGAGACACATCTGATCGCTTCCTTTGTCGCATACGCCCGCACGGCCTCCCCGCTCCGGGTGAAGACGGAGATGCCCCCGCTCGCCAGCATAAGAGTCGACCCGTCTCCGGAGATCGCTACATCCGTGATCCTTTCCTGTGTTGAAGACTTCCAGAGGAGCCGTCCGTTCCGGTTCAGGAGGAACACGACCCGCTGGGACGATGCTGCTGCAACCGTCGAGCCGTCGCGTGAGATGGTCACCCGGACGCCGTGACTACCCGTCCTGTAGTTCCAGAGAAGCCGGCCGTCTCCATTGAAGAAGTATATGTTCCCCGAATCGTCACCGGCAACAGCACTCGACCCGTCACCGTCGATCGATACGCTTCCAATCGGGTCTCCTGTATCAAAGGACCAGGAGGCGTTGGCGGTCGCTCGCCCGTCATCCTGGAAGAAGACCATGATACTGGTACCGGCCCCTGCGCAGATCGTACGTCCGTCGGCGGCGATGGCGACGCCCTGTACCCGGGACTCCGGCATGTAACGCCAGATTACGTTGCCTTTCCGGTCAAACAGCAGGAGATGGTCCCCTCCGGTCACGATACGCTCGCCATCGGAGGAGATGGCCACGCCCCTGCTCCGGGATACAGGGTAACTCCAGAGCAGTGTGCCGTTCCGGTCATAGAGATAGACTCTCTCTTCTGTGGTGACGGCACCGTACAGGCCGTCCTGTGAGAGTGCAACCTCCACAATCTGATCACCGACTCCGGATCGCCAGACTTCCTCGCCGGAGAGCACCTGGCCCAGGGCCGGGTGCGCAAGGCCGCTCGCGACAATAACCACGAAGAAGATGGGTAAGATGAAGTTCCACCGCATTCTGCACCGGTCCTTCTTACCTCTTCACCCGGATCAGGAGAACGGCGAGGAACGCAAAGGCAAGCGGGACCACGCCGAAACCCGGCGACTGGACTGTCGGGGTTGCCGTCGGGGCGCCCGTATCAAAGAGATCCGGGTGGAGATCCCACGCCACCTCTTCCAGTGCATCCACGATCCGCGGGCTCCCCCGGCTGATGATATCGGCGTCGACGACGTAGACGTGTCCGTTCCTGACCGCATCCAGCCGTTGCATCCGGGGTTCGTTCATGAAGTAGTCATAAACGATATCATACCCCCCATTGCCCATGCCGGTGCCTGAACTGACGAAGATGTACTCCGGATCTGCGGTGATGAACTCTTCAAGGCCGACGATGCCCCACCCCTCAATCGAACCGAATGTGTTTGTTCCCCCGGCCATCATGATCACCTCGTCCTGGAATGTTTCCCCGCCGCTGACCCAGATCGGGTCGTACCAGACGACGTGGGCGACCGAGGGCCTCTCCGCCAGGGTCTCCGTTGTATCGGTCACCGCCACGATACGGGTCTGGAGTTCCTCCACGCACGCCTCGGCCTGTTCTTCCTGCCCGGTAGCCGCTCCAACGAGTTCGATGTCCCGCAGGACATCGTCGATCGTCAGCGGGTTGAGGGAGACGACGGTCATCCCGAGAGTTTGCAGGCGGTTGACCACGTCTTCGGTGTTGCCGAACGTGGCGAGAACCAGGTCCGGATCGGCTGCGATCACCTTTTCGATGTTGATGGTGCTGTATCCGCCGACCTTCGGTTTATCGGAGGCTTTCGGTGGGTAGTTGCAGTAGTCGGTGACGCCGACGATCCGGTCCTCAAGGTCGAGGGCATACAGGATCTCGGTATTGGAGGGTGCGAGCGAGACGATCCTCTGCGGCAGGCCCCGGATCGTGACGGTCTCCCCGAAGTCGTCGGTCACCGTCACGTATCCTCCGCTGGCGCCCGTCGCCACCTGAGCGGGTGTCCCGGCCGGGGTTGCGGTCGGGACTGCGATCGTGGCGTCCTGCGTGGGTGCGGCAGACGGCAACTGCACCGTCTGTGAAGGCAGTATGGGGTATGGTCTTCCGAGGAGTGCGGGAATTGCACTTGCCGTCATACTGCAGGGATTGTCGGTCACGTAGGCCGTGTAGCGGAACGAGCCGTCGGGATTCTGCAGGCCAACGAGGTGGTCAACCGCACTCGTCTCACCCATTCTCCACCCTGCGGGGTTGTCTCCCACGGCAACGATACCCTGAATGACCCAGGAATCGGATGCGGAGTTTGAAGCACTCGTTCCCCCGTAATGGAAACCGCCGCCCTCTTGCTGCACTTTCTTCAGGTATGCGAGCGCGTTCTGCACTGTGGCTGCATCGTGGGAGATACCTGCCGCCGCGAGCGCCTCAAGTGCGGCACCCGTGTCGTCGGGGTCGCTCTCGGCACCCGGCGTCCAGGGGAACCCTCCGTCGGCGTTCTGCTGGGATATCAGCCACCCGGCCGATGTCCCGGCATCCTCGCTGACGGAGGCGAGGGCTATAGTCGTCCAGATGGTCGTGTAGACGTGGTCCCCCGCCTGGCCGTCGGACTTTACCCGGGATTTCAGTTCGGCAACGTAGTCTGTCCCGGAGAAGGTACGGGGGTCTTCCTCGACCGCGACCAGCGTCAGGATGGTGCGCGCGATATCGACGGTTCCTCCTTTTGCCAGGATCTCATCGTTCATCGACCGGAGGTAGTCGATGGTCGAGTTGCCGTTCTTCACCCATGTCCGGGGGTCTTCGCCCGCGGCGACGGCTGCCATGATCGCCCATGATGTCGTGCCTGGACTGCTCTCGCGCCCGGCTTCCCCGAAACCACCATCGTCTTTCTGGCAACTGCGGAGATAGTCCAGAGAGGACTGGATAGCCTGGTCGCCCGTGTTCAGGGGGTAGGCGCCGCAGGAGGCGATGCAGAGCAGGAGGATGAGCAGGATGCTGCCGATCCGCCTCATTGCTTTCTCCTCCGTTCGATGATGAAGTATGCCGCTCCGATGAGCAGGGCCGCGCCCACGCCGGCGGCGATGAGCGGAGATGAGAGAGATGGCGATGCGCCTGTTGCAGCAGGCGTATCGGAGACGGCAGCGGTGGCGGTGCTTGCGGGGAGATCCTGTGCCACAGGCGCCGCCGTGACCGTCAGCAGGCCGAAGACCGAGAGGCCGCCGGATGAGACCGCCTCGAAGACCAGGTTCCCGTCTCCATCGGTTTTAATAAGCCGGGTATCGAGTATCTCGTACGTGCCGTCCTCTGCAGACCGTGCGATCCTGACGGCATCCATGCCACCGTGCTTTTCCACCCATGTGGGGCTTACGGTCATCCTGATCACCGCTCCGGCGATATCTTCGCCGTTCTCCAGGTTGGTCCGCGTGACGATCATGGCATAGGCAAGAGCGTCGATCTCTTC
>JALNXI010000159.1 GCA_023230425.1 Methanoculleus sp.
AGTCCCTGTAGCCCTCGAGGATGACGAACCGCTCTTTCTTCTCCCCGAACTTCCCGCCCGAGTACGGGAATTCGTTGCGGGAGTAGTGGACGGTCTCGACGATCCGGTTGGGGTCGTCTTTCTCGTAGACCTCGATCGCGAGCCAGGGGAAATCGTTCGCCGGCGTTGCGCTCACGTTGAAGGCCCAGTACGGGAAGGGGATGTGGTAGGCTTCGGTGGCAAGAGTGCCGGGAGGGCCGTTGCTCGTCGCCGTCGCGTACTCGATCAGGCCTTCGGCAACCCGGAGGTCGTTTGGCTGCGTCGTCATCGCGATTGTGGGCGTCGGGGTCGGCATATGGTAGGTCCGCGGGTCGACGAACCCGACGCTCCGCGGCGTTGTTCCCGCCCGGACGGGTGCGGCCGGGGTGGGGGCCGGGAAGCCTGCACCCACCGCCGGCGGCGGTGACGGTGACGGGGCAGGGGAGACCGGCTGCGCCTCTGCGCTCTCCTCCGGCGCCATGCAGCCACCGGCGAGGACGGCCGCCGCTAGAAGGATCAGGAGCAGGATAAGGCGTCCTTGCATGTTGATCTCTTGTTGTGCGGCGCTATTAGTAATTACCCATCCGCACCGCCCCGGGAGGGGCGCAAGGCCGTATCAGTGGCTGGGTACAAAAAAGGTCAGTTCCGGGACGGGGGGACGGCTCACGTCCCCTCGTAGGCTTCCATGGCAAGGCCCGTGAACCCCTCGCCCAACCGGTCGAACTCCTTCTCGACCTCGGCGATGCCGGCCGGATTACCCAGTTTTAGCAGGGCGGCGGCGGTCAGGACCCGGCAGCATTCGGACCCGCTGGTCCGAAGCACGGCGACCAGTGGGTCGACCGCCCGGGGATCGCCGATCTCGGCGAGCGCCCAGACTGTCGGGTTCGTGATTGCATCATCCGCAGTCTTCACGACCCCTATGAGCGGCTCCACCGCTTCAGCCCCGGTCCGGGCGAGCGCCATCGCCACGACCCACCGTGCATCGCTGTCGGCGGCGAGCAGGGCCTGCACCAGCGGCCCGACCGCCGGCGCCCCGATTGCCCCGAGGGCGCCGATCGCCTGCAGGCTGGTGTAGGTGTCGCCGTTGAGCATGACGTGCATCAGCTCCCGGATCTCCGCATTGTCTTCCTCCTGTACTGCTCTCCTCTCGATGGTCTTCTGCATCTCTTTCACCTCCTGGTACGGATGCGGGGTGTCCCGGGGAAATAATAAGCCTTTACGAGCCAGAATCGCCGTGCGGTACCGCAAAACAGTACTGCCGGGCATAGATTTTTATACCCTTTTGGGGGTGGCCGCTACCCCGGCGGGTGATGGCCTGCACCCGGCGCCCGGGTTTCCGTCCGTCCCTCCGGGAGAGGCGTCGCTGCTGCCATCATCCCGAGCACCCTGCCGTCTTTCGCCACGATCGGCGTCCCGAGGAGATCTACCCGGAACGTCTTGCCGCCGTTCCCGACGCCGACGAGTTCGCCGTGCCAGGCTCCACCGTCGAGGACCGTCCGGATGATGCCGCGGACCTCCTCCGGGTGCTCCCAGGACCGGGAGAAGTGCGATCCCTGCACCTCCTCTGCGGCCGGGTAACCCCAGAGGGCGAGGTATGCGGCGTTCGCGTAGGTCACCACCCCGTCCGGGTCCAGCAACGCAACCGCCCGGCGGGTGGAGGCTATCGCCTGGTCCTTGATGAGGAGTTCTTGCTCCCGCCGCCGCAGGTCGGCGATGTCCGCGAGGAGGAGGCGGTAGGCCCGCGCCTCTTCGGTGATGTCTTCGCAGGTGATGTAATCCATCCCGTCGGGGAGGGTGACGGCGCGGGAGAGGATCGCCTTCCTCGCCCCGTCCCGGTCCCGGACGATGAATGTCCGGGGCCTGACCTGGTCTACAACCGATCGCTCAAGGTCCGACCGCCAGGCCCTGATGGCTTCCTGCCGGTCGTCGTCGTCCGGGAAGATCAACCTGATCCATTCGGTGGCTGTGGTTGCACTGTCCGGCTCGTAGCCGAAGATCTCGACGAATCGCCGATTGGTGTAGGCGAACCGTCTGTCGCGGTTGATGAGTGCGACCCCGAAGGGGGACGAATCAACCATGCCCCGGAACCGTGCCTCGCTCAGTTGGAGCCGCTCGGCGGTCTGCCGCCGGGCAAGCGCGATGGAGACCTGCCTGATGAACGACTCCACCGTCTCCCGGTTGTCGAGCTCCCTTTCCGGAGTGAGAAAGATGCTTACGATACCGAAGATCTCGTTCCGCCAGACCAGCCCCATGACGCACAACTTTGTGATGTCGAACCGGTCGAGGATCGCTTCGCAGACCTCCTCCGGGATCGCCCGAAAGCAGACCTCGTAGAACGACAAGGAGGACGGTTCGGGGCGCAGCACGAATTCCTGGAGGCCACGCATCGTGAGAGGCGTCTGGTGATAGGGAGCTTCAAAGGCGGTGACGACCGGGAGAACCATGCCGACGGGATCATGCCCCAGGAGATCCGTGAGATCTTCCCGGAACCTCTCGCCCGTGACCGCCCGGATGATGAACTGCCGCTCGATCTCGTCGTAGGAGAGGATCTGGGCGTATGCCTCCGGGGTGAGTTCGGTGATCCGGTCAAGGGTGTACCGGTAGATGTCCTCCACCGGCGGCAGGTCGACGAGGTCGAGCGCTGTCCGGGCGAGGAACATTGTGTTCTTGATATACCGTTTCCGATCGGTAATATCCTCAAGCACGATCGTGCACCCCTTCGCCCCGTCCTCGAACGTCGTCGGGATCGCCTGCATCTGGTAGAAGGACTCGCTGCCGTCGTCCTGCCGGTGGCAGATATCGGTGATCACCTGCTCCCGTTCGAGGTTCTCGACGACGGCGAGGGCTTCGGGGGTGGAGACGATTGGAATGGCCGCCTCCCGTATGTTCTGCCCGACGATCTCCTCTTTTGCGCGCCCAAACCGCCTGAAGCACTGCTCGTTCGCCTGGATGATCGTGGAACCGGCATCAAGGACCAGGATCAGGTTCTTCGTGAAACAGAGGAACGCCGAGAGGGGTACGCGCTGCGCGAGAGAGTAGACCTTTGCGTTGCCGACGAGCCGGGACTCGACCTGGCCCGCCGCCTGCATCACCTCGAGGTGCTTCGAGACCGAGTTCCGGTTTACTCCGAGGGCCTTCGCGATCTCGGTGATCGTCATGCCCTTCGGCCGGAACTTGAGGGTCCGCAGGGTTCTCCCCGGGATATCCTGCTCCGGTTGCTGCATAACCGCACCCGGATGTGACTCTCCCGTAGGGTATATAATAGCTCCTCTCCGCGGAGAGACTATCCCTTCAGAGGAGCGGCGGCCCTTCTCTTCACGGTGCGAAACGGCGGTTTTGGTGCAGGAATGCCCCTCCCGCGCCGGCATGCCGGGGACGGTGGTACACGGATTATATGGGCAGAACACCCACCATGTACACAGCAGGCCGGCAAACCGGGGGCACCAGTTCAATGGAGAATAATGAACTTGTCAGCATATCACAGGGAGCGCTCGCGATCATGAACCCCACGACGCCGGAGAAGGTGCTCGCCGCCGGGCGGGCGGCGGGGCTCCGGGAGGGGTCCCGCGTCGTAGAGGCGGGGTGCGGGAACGGGACGATCCTCGCGCTCTGGGGTCGTGAGTACGGCATATCCGGGGTCGGTATCGAGGCCCGTGAGGATGCCTGCCGCCGGGCGGAAGAGACGTTCCGTGCGGCGGGGCTCGGCGACCGGATCGCCGTCCGGTGCATGGACGCCCGTGAGTACGTCCCCGGCGAGCCGTTCGACTGCGCGATAGCGATCGGGGCCTCTCACATCTGGGGTGGGTTTGCGGCGACGCTCGACGCCCTCCTCGGCATGGTCTCGGACGAGGGGACCGTCGTCATCGGCGACCGTTGCTGGCGATCCGACCGCACCCCGCCAGAGTTCGCTCGCGAGTGGCCCGACGTCCTGACCGAGTACGAGATCCTCGGCACCGCCCGGGAGGCCGGGCTCGACGTCGCCGCCGTCATCCGGGCTGGCGGGGATGACTGGGACCGCTACGAGTCGGGGATATGGCAGTCGATCCTCTCCTGGCTCGGCGATAACCCCGGCCACCCCGAGCGCGACTTCATGATCGACTATCTCCACCGTCTCCAGGACGAGTACTTCGGCTACAGCCGCGAGCACATGGGCTGGGCGATCTTCGTCCTGGTGCCCGGGTTCTGGTAGGCGGCCGCAAAACCCTTATCGCCTCTCCGCTGGAAGGCTCCCGGCATGGAGGTCTCTGTCGGCACGAGCGGCTGGGCGTACGCGTGGAACCGGGGAGGCAGCCTCGCCTGGTTCGTGGAGCACTCCGGCCTCGACGCCATCGAGCTGAACGCGAGTTTCTACGGGTTCCCGTCGGAGAAATCAGTCCGTTCATGGGCCGATGCGGGGTCGGGGCTGCGGTGGAGTGTCAAGGTGAACCGGTTGGTCACCCACCGGCACCGGTTCAACGAGAAGGCGGTCCCTGTCTGGGAGCGGTTCCGCGAGAGGTTTCTCCCCCTCGACGATATCGTCGATTTCTACCTCTTCCAGGCCCCGCCGGCGTTCACGGATGTCGACCGCCTCCTCACGTTTTTCGAGGCGATCAGCCTCGGGCGGCGGTGTGCGGTGGAGATCCGAAACCCCGCGGTTCTCGGTGACGACAGGGCGTGCCGGCGGCTGCAGGAAGCGGCCGTCCTGGTCTCGGTCGACTCTCCCGACTTTTGGGAACGGATATTCCCCGGCGATCTCGTCTACATCCGGATGCACGGGCGGGAGCGCTGGTACCAGCACGACTATACGGAGAGCGAGCTTGCGGGAATCAGGGACGGGATCACCAGCATCGGCCCGGAGCGGGCGTATATCTTCTTCAACAACGATCACGCCATGCTCGAGGATGCGAGAGCAATGCTGCGCCTCTTTGGGCGGGAGATGGCTGGCTGACGGCAGAGAACAATTGTCTGCTTCCTATGCCTCAATATCTCGTTTATTTCTTCATCCTGAGCCGTAGTGCAGGAACCGTTCCGGAAAACGCCGGGCTGTTCAAATCTTTTTCGGTAAATTACGGCGAAAATGGGGATTGATAGGTGATCTGAAATAGAATCGTATAAATATCGTATGCATCATCTAATAGTTTGGGGAACTATTACCCCGGTGACATGAGAGAACTGTAGACACGAGTGGAGCGCATCCCTGTGGGAGGTGCTCGCAC
>JALNXI010000160.1 GCA_023230425.1 Methanoculleus sp.
TCCGGCACCAATCTCGTCAGGGATGAACGACAGCCGGAAGAGGGTGGGCGTTACCAGAGCCCGATAACGGAAATTTTCGGTCGGATCCACCGAGATCGATTATCAGTTCTCTGCTGGAGCACTACCGCACACTTCCCCTGCAGTGCTCCTCCCCACCTACCATGAGCGATGGACTGACAGCAGGAGTTTTGAAGCACCCGGGACTTTCGAGTTCGCTCCCTCGCCGGGTGATCACAGGACGCTGCAGCGCCATCCCGAGAAACCCAATTCTCGCCTTATATCCATGAGCAACCCTTTAACCTTTCACCATCGTACACTGATACAGCATGGAATTTGCCAGATATGACATCAACAAATACTCTCCGCGGCAGATGGTAGCGCTGCCCCTCGTTCTTCTCCTCCTTGCCGGGATCCTGCTTGGCTACACCACGCTCGCCACCGGCCTGCCCTTAAAACCGGGCATCGACTTTGTGGGAGGAACGGCGGTCACCGCATTCACCTCTGACAGCAGAGAGACAATAGAAGCGACCTTCTCCGGGTATCCGCTCTTATCGGTGGGCGAGGGGATCGGCGGCGGGAAGTACATCCAGTTCGGCCCCATGGACGACGCCCGGCACCAGAGCCTCGTTGCGCTCATCAACGAGAAGTATCCCGATGCGAAGGTGGACCAGATCGGCGAGACGTTCGGAAAGACGCTCCAGAGCCAGGCTTTCCTCGCCCTGCTCTTCTCGTTCATCGGGATGTCCATCGTGGTCCTCATAGCGTTCAGGAACCTGGTGGCATCGGGCGCGGTCGTCCTCGCGGCAATATCGGATATCACCGTCGCTGCAGCAGTCATGCAGATCATCGGCATTCCGCTCACCCTCGGGACGACGGCAGCCCTGCTGATGCTGATCGGCTATTCTGTCGACAGCAACATCCTGCTGACCACGCGTCTCTTAAAACGCAAGGGAAAACTCGAAGAGAAACTCTCCGGAGCATTCAGGACCGGGATCATCATGACCACGACGACGCTCTCGGCCGTCACAGTCATGTGGCTCGTCTCCACATTAGGACAGATCCAGATCATCAGCGAGATCGGAGCCGTCCTCATCATCGGGCTCCTCGCATCCCTGATGAGCACATGGATGCTGAATGCCGGGATTCTCAAGGAATATATCCACCGGAGCGGTAGAAAATGAAGCGCGAAACCATAACCGAGATTGTCAAGGACTGGCGGGTGGCCATACTCCTTATTCTGGTCATCGGTTCCCTTGCAGGCATCTATCTGACTCCTCCGAGCCTGCAGAAGGGGCTTGAGGGGAACTTGCAGTTCGGTCTCGACCTTGAGGGCGGTTCCTGGCTGCAGATGGAGTTTCAGTCTGTAATCGTGGCCTATTCGACCGATAAGCCGGTCGGAGACCTCATAGACAATCTGCAGAAGAGTCTGGAAGCAGATGTCATCCAGATCGACCAGAACCATCTGGAGATCAGAAAGAGCGTCTCGCGTGCCGATCTCGAACCGCTATTCGCGGCATCGGGTGCGAAGATCGTCGGCTACCAGGAAGGCGTTTCCTCCTTCACCGCGGATGAGGTGAAACGGATCCTCAACGATAAGGTGAACGCCCTCGGGATGCAGGATGCAAGGATCAACCTGCTCACCCCGACGGGAAGCGAGTATCCGCAGTACGTGCGGATAGAACTTGCCGGCGTGGATATGGAGACAGCGCAGGAGATCGTCGGCAAACAGGGTATGTTCGAGATCCGGATCCAGACAACAGGAAACGAGACCGAGCATGTCCTCTTCGGCGACCAGATCACCAGCGTCGGCGTGCCGCAGAGGGACCCCGCGAGACAGACGTGGGGTGTCGGGTTCGCGTTCACCGAGACGGGGGCCCAGGCGTTCCGGGAGGCTGCCCTCAAGCACGGGGCAGTCGATAACCCGCAAGCCCACCATCTCGTGATGCTCCTCGACAATAAGACCGTCTACAGCGCCCCCCTCGACGGGGACCTTGCGGCACAGCTTCGGTCGGCCCCGATCAGGTCGCTCTCGGCCACCACCGGAACCGGCGATGCCGGACTTGAGGATGCGATGACGCTCGAGATCCACCTGCGGGCCGGCGCCCTGCCGGTGAAGGTGAACGTCGTCGGGTCAGGGACTGTTCCGGCAGCCCTCGGCGAGCAGTTTAAGACGACGGTCGCCATTGCCGGGCTCCTCGCACTGATCACCGTAGGGGTCGTCGTCTACTACCGCTACCGCGAGCCGTTGATCGTAATCCCGATGCTCGCCATCAACCTCGCTGAGATCATCATCCTGCTCGGCATTGCCCGGTTTATCCAGCAACTCGATCTCGCCGCCATCGCCGGCCTGATAGCAGTTATCGGTACCGGCATCGACCAGCTCGTCATCATCACGGATGAGGTTCTCCACGAAGGGCGTGTCCCATCGCAGAACCTCTACATGAAGCGGTATGGGCGAGCCCTCGGGATCATCGCCGTGTCTGCAGCGACGGTCTTCATTGCCATGCTCCCGCTGGCGCTGATGGACCTCTCCACCCTCAGAGGCTTTGCTATCATTACCATGCTCGGCGTCCTGATCGGTATCCTGGTCACAAGGCCCGCGTATGGGAAGATTATCATGGCGATCCTCTCAAAATAACAACCCTACAACAACCTTTATTGCCCCGTTCACACACAATGTGTGAATGGGGTACAGCCTTATGGGAAAACCGATTTTAATGGACTTCTTTGCCGAGTGGTGCGGTCCGTGCCACCAGCAGTCACCGATCATCGATGAGCTCAAAAAGAGAATGGGCGATCTGGTCGAGATCAAAAAGATCGATGTCGGTGTCGATTCCGAACAGACACGACAGTATGCCGCGAAATACGACATCCAGTTCGTACCCACGCTCGTCATCGAGAAAGACGGGAAGCTCGTCCAGAAACTGGTGGGCGTCCAGGACCTCAAAAGCCTTGAAAGCATCTTAAAGCCGCTGGTGGGGCAGTGAAGATCGGCATTGTCGGCGGAACCGGCGATATCGGCGAGGGCATGGCGCTCCGGCTCTCTCCAAGCTACGATGTGATTGTGGGGTCGCGTGAGGAGACAAAGGCGATCGCAACCTGCGACACCTGCCGGGAGACCCTGCAGGTGCGGGGGCTGGAGTGCAGCCTCATCGGCGTCACCAACCAGAACGCTGTCGACGAGGCGGATATCGTTGTCCTTGCGATACCGTTCAAACACGTGGCCCCGACGCTGAAAACTCTGACCGGGTTTGAGGATAAGATCGTCGTCAGCCCTGTCAACCCGATCGAGCGAACGACCTACTTCTACTACGCCCCCCCGCCGGAGGGCTCCGCGGCGATGATGATCAAGGGGATGCTTCCTCCGAGCGCGACCGTCTGTGCGGCGTTCAACAACGTCGCCGCAAACAAGTGGCAGATGCTCGATGAGGAACTCGACTACTCCGTCGCCGTCTGTTGCGATGACGACAGTGCAAAACAGAAGGTCATGGACCTCGTCAACAGCGTATCGAGCCTCCGCGCCTACGATGCGGGGCCGCTTGCGGCAGCATCCATCGTCGAGAGCGTCACACCCCTCCTCCTCAACATCGCCCGCTTCAACAGGATGCGGGACGTCGGCGTCAAATTCGTATAAGGTCACACTATTTTCCTGGATCCGTGTGGAGGAGTGAGAGGGGTTGCCCGGCGGCGGAAAACCGCCCCGGGGAGGCGAGTAGGGGGACGGCGCGTTCACTTCCGCACGGGTTTCAGTTTGCGTCTCCCCCGGGCTCGTGCCCGGTTTCCCCGGTGCCCGGCAAGGTTGCTCTTTTCGGGAGGGCACGATGTATCCGGACGCTCATGCCGCCGACATAGCCCCGGGGCAGCACATATCCCCGGGCATGTCAAAGTGTTCTGTAAGGAAGTCTGGGTGCAGAAGATGCTGGACCAGGAATTTGAACGGATAGGAAAGCGGCTCTTCCTCGAGGGCCTTGTCGGAGCGAATTTTGGGAACATGAGCGTGCGCACTGAAGGCGGGTTCTCCATCACCCGGACCGGCGCTTACCTCGACGCCCGGGAGATGCCGGCGTTTGTGCCGGAGACAGGCGATGCCCCGCGTGAGGCATCAAGCGAGTACCGGGTCCACCGGGAGGTCTACCGGGAGACGCCGCACCATGCGATCGTCCACGCCCACCCGGTCCACGCCGTCGCCGCATCGCTCGACGCCGATATCGTCCGGCCGGCCGATAGCGAGGGCGGGATGCTCTGCCCGGAGATCCCGGTTGTTCGCGGAAACCCGGGGACCGACGAGATTGCGCACAACGTTGCGGAGGCGCTCCGGGGCGGCCATATCGTCGTCGTCCGCGGTCACGGGACGTTTGCCGCCGGAAAAACGCTCGATGAGGCGTATATCTACACCTCGATCGCCGAGTACGCCTGCCGGATCCTCTTCCTATCGGGGCGGCTCAGCAGGGTTCTGTAACTGCTCGATCTGGCGGGTGGTCTCGCGATGGAACCCAAGAAGCATGTCGCTGATCACTCCGAACATGAAGATCTGAAAACCTATGGTGATCAGGAGGACCGTGAGGATGGTGAGCGGCAGGTGCTCGACGTTCCTGAGCCATTCGAGGAGGACGTAGATGCCGGTGACGCCTCCTGCAAGCGATATGAAGAGACCGATGATCCCGAAGTAAAAGATCGGGTTGTTCATCTTTGCGAGCCGGTATATGGTCGAGAATATTCTGACCCCGTCCTGAAACGGGTTTAATTTGGTGACCGTGCCGGGCCTCGCGATATACTGGACCGGGACGACCGTGATCCGCTGCCCGTTCCTCACCGCTTCGACCGCCATCTCCGTCTCGATCTCGAACCCCGACTCTTTGAGGGTCATCTGCCGGATCGAGTGGAGGGTAAAGGCGCGGTAGCCGGAGAGGATATCACAGAGATCCCGGCCGTGCGCAATCTTGAACATGAGGTTAAGGAGCTGGTTGCCGAGGAGGTTTAACCGGGTGAATGCCTCTCCCTCGGGGTTGACGAGGCGGTCGCCGATGACGTGGTCGAACCCGAGGCTGAGGGGATTGAGCATCTTATCCGCGTCGTCCAGTGAGTAGGTGCCGTCACCGTCGAGCATAAGCACGTAGGGCTCATCGATGATCTCCACGGCCTCGATGATGGCGTTGCCTTTTCCCTTTCCCGTCTGTGTCCGGACAACAGCTCCTGCA
>JALNXI010000161.1 GCA_023230425.1 Methanoculleus sp.
AGTAACTCAGCAACGCAAAACTCAGGAGATCTACCATTCGTGATCAGATATGCGATAGGTTCGATATTAGCACTTGTGGTTTGCCGGCAGGACAAACGATCCGTTTTTCCGGATATCCGACTCGAAGGGGGCATTCCCCGCCGAAAGGTCCCGACAGCGCACGGCCTGATAGTTCCTCCCCACATGTGTGCTCGTGGCGGTCTGTGAGCAAAGGTCCGGGCTGCGACGCCCCGCACCCCTTTTTCCGGGCGAGAAGTCAAGCACCGCTGCGCAGTTAGAAACTCGAGGGAAAAATAAGTGGTTTTTCGCCGCTATCCGGCGGTCCCCGGCGTTCACTCGTAGAGGACGGGCTCGTCGATCTTCGAGTATTCAAGAAGTTCGCCGGGCGGGAAGTGGATGCCAAGTTCACGTGCGGCGCTTTCGGGTGAGTCGGATCCGTGGATAACGTTCCTCCCGATGTCGAGAGCGAAGTCGCCGCGGATGGAACCCGGTGCAGCCTCTGCAGGGTTTGTGGCGCCGATCATCATGCGGGCGACTGCGACGGCACCTTTTCCTTCCCAGGCCATCAGGAAGCAGGGGCCGCTCATGATGTAGGTCTTCAGGCCAGGGAAGAAGGGCTTCTCCAGGTGTTCACGGTACTGCTCAATAACCCGTCCCTCGGGGAGAATCTCGAGTTTCGCCCCTGCGAGTTTGAGCCCCTTCGCCTCAAACCGGGAGACGATCTCCCCGACGAGTCCGCGCTGGACGCCGTCGGGCTTGACCATCACAAAGGTGCGATCCATACAGGATCACTCTTTGCCGCGGGCCTTCCGTCCGGCCGCGGTCCACTCGACCCGGCGTGGCACCCGGCCGAGTTTATAGTTGTTCTGGCACTTGCTGCTGCAGAAGTAGTAGACAGTCCCGTCCCTCTTGACGAACATCTTGCCGGTGCCGGGCTCCAGCGGCTCTCCACAGAAAGTGCAGATGTATCTGTCGACCATGGTTACCGCCTCGAGAGTTTCTTGGCTTCACGCTCGGTCTCGAGCAGCGAGAGGATGTCTCCCTCCCTGATGGGGCCCACGGTGTTGCGGGTGATGATCCGCCCCTTGTTCGGGCCATCGAGGACCCGGCACTTCACCTGCTGGGCTTCGCCATGCATGCCGGTCATGCCGATGACCTCTATGACTTCTGCGGGCGTTCCGTCGTTTGCCATGTCTAACTCCTCACGCTCTCAGTGCAGCTATCTGCTTCACGATCTCTTCGACGAGGTCCTTTGCCTTGCCGGACTTGACGATAGCGGCGGCTGCCGAGCCGACCTCGAGGCCGCTCGCGGAACCGATATCGTTCTGCTTCGTGATGTAGACAAAAGGAATCTGCTTCTCTTCGCAGAGAGGCGGCAGATGCATTACAATTTCTTCGGGCTCAACGTCCGAACCTATGAGAACCAGCTGGGCGATGTTTCGCTCGACTGCTTTTGTTGCCTCGTTGGACCCTTTCTTCACCTTACCAGTGTCTCTGGCTATTTCAAGGGCTTCAAGGGCCTTATTCTGGATCTCTTCCGGAATCTCGAATTTTACATATGCCTTTGCCATAACTCACCTCTTTCGGGAACAGCTCTTTCTGCTCCGTCATCATTCATCAGTAGCGTAGCTGATCGAATGCGCTCTATTATGTCAATAGGTGGAGTGATAAATGTTTGTCATTTGGCCCCGCTACGGGGGGATGCGGTTCGGTCATTTTTGCGCCTGGCCGCATGAGCGTGGCCTCTGGTGGTATTATGCAGGTATCCGGTAGATCTGGACTCCCCGGGCATCGTATATGAGCTCGAGCGCATCTGCCGGGATCGATACCCGGTAGCGGTCGCGCTCTTCGACACCTACGTACAGGAGCGTGGCGTTGTACGCCCGCGCAAGGTCGACGGTTCGCGACGGCTGCTCGTATATCGTTCGCACATCGGCGCTCCGCTCGCTTATACGCCCTCCGTCTCCCCGCCACATGTATTCGTGGAACGGCATCCCGATGATGCCCGGGATCCCGGAAAACGACGATATCCGGGAGTAGTAGGTGTAATCTCCGCCTTCTGCCTCGATGATGATATGGTTCCCCGGGAGATCCCGGAGGAACGCTATCGCTGCTGCATCCCCCGGGTGCGATCCTTCCAGGTATGCCGCCCCGTCGAGGGTATGGCTCCCGTAACCGAAGTCGACGTTGATCGCAAAGGGTGCGGCGAGGAGCAGCGCTATGGTCAGGGCCGGCAACGCCTTCTCCATCCCGGCGGGCATGCGTCGGCCTACCCTGACGCTCTGGAGCCACTCCCCGACGATGGCAAGGCTTGCCGTCCCCATCAGGATCCAGGCGGGGAGGTAGAACTTGAAGACCGTATTCATCCGGAAATAGGTCTCCCCCATGTTGTCCTTGAGGTAGATAATCTCGGTAACGAGGACGATCACGAGCCCGAGGATGGCGAGCGTATCGGTGGCCGCAAAGCGGCGGCGGGCAAGAAGATAGACCAGCGGGACGGCGGCGACGGCCGCGGCCGGGTAGCCGGCGAGCATGAACGGCACCGCGGCGGCGAGGAGGTAGGGGCGTTTCCTGATGTCGGGAGCGCAGGAGGCCACGAGAACCGCGAGGAAGAACCCGTGGACCAGCAGGAACTCCACCGGCTCCGAAGGTGTCGGGACGATCCCGATCCCCCCGATGCCGGGGCTGTCAAGCTGCAGGTAGAACGGGAGGTAGGCCGCTATCGCGAGCGGCGGCACCGCCGCAAGCACCATCCAGGACCGCTTTTTGTCCAGCGCAAGGTTCCCATAGCGCCACCAGATCAGGAGGCCGAAGACCAGCGTGACCGGGGCGTAAACAAGCACATCCCAGGAGTTGATCCCGGGCATGGACCCGAGGGCGAGGGCGGCAAGCCCGCAGAGGATCGCCCGTCCCCGCATGGAGAGAATCCCCCACCGCATGTAGGCAAAGACCAGGAGGAAGAGCAGGAACCCCTGGTTGAAGAAACTCATGACGTGCGGATGCACATCGCCCCAGAGCATCGAGAAGAGGGGATACTCGTTGATGGTGTTCGCGATCGTCCGGGTGCTTCCCCAGAGGACGTCGAACCATGCGTCCCCGATAGCGATATGATAGATCGCTGATGGATTCGGTATGAAGAGCGCAAGCACCGGGAGCCACCGGTAGCGGTCGAGGAGGAGATGCCCGAGGGCGTAGAGCGAGACGACGGCAAGGCCGAGCACGGTCGGGAGGACGAGGTTGAACGTGACTGTCGAAGACACCCCCGACGCAAGCCCGAGCACCCCGCTCATCCAGTAGCCGATGTAGTAATAGACGTCCAGCGTCCCCCCCGCATACCAGGGGTCGAGCGGCGGGACGATAGGTTGCCGCATGATCGACGCGATGAACGCGTGGTCCATGAACTTCTCGGCGTAGGAGATGGTCGGGTTGATCCAGCGCACCTCGAGCATGAAGAGGAAGGGGACCAGGAAGGCGAGGTCCCAGGGAAGTGCAGGCCGCAGGCGCTCCCTCGTGTAGAATCCCCGCGACCCGGCGAGGACGATCGCGGCGAGAAACGGCAGAAGCGCGAGCCAGATGGGAAGGCCCAGAAGCCCGCAGTACCAGGACAGAAGCGTGAAGAGGAGGACCGATGCCGGGTATGCGGCCGCCGCCGCAAGGCTGCCGAGGGTGCGGTCGAGCGCCGGCCATGTGCCGAGCTGGAGCGCTTTGATGACGGCAAGCCAGAGCAGCACGGGGCCGATGAATTCACCCGCCAAACGTCTCCTCCTTCTCGATCTCCCTCTTAAAGACTCTCTTCAGGAGGTCCATCGACCAGTCGCCGAAGTAGTAGATCGACCCGACGCCCCCGACGAGCGTGACCATGTTCTTAACCAGGTGGTCGATGACCGCGATCAGCGTCGCCGTGGCTGCCGGCGTTCCCGCGAGCCCGAAGGTCAGCGCGAGCGCGAGTTCGTAGGTCCCCACTCCACCGGGGGTGAGGGGCACCGCCTTGACGAGGTTGCCGATGACGATAGCGAGGACGACAATACCGAACGGGACCGGCTCCTGGAACATCAGGACGACCGCGAAGCAGACCAGCACGTCGACGAGCCATATGAGGAGCGATGATCCGCTGAGCACAACGAGTGCCCGGGGGTTGAGGGAGGCCCGTTTCACTTCGTCGAGCATCCTCTGGACGGCAACGACGATCCGGTTCTCGGACTTCATCCTGCCCGACCAGAGGAGCATGGCAAAGAAGATGCCTCCTGCGGCGAGGGGAACGATGATGGCCGTGATGAACCAGTCGGGGACGGCGAGGACAGCGAGGACGAACGGGAGCGCCACGGCACCAAGCACCGCGATCATCAGGATATCGAAGACGCGCTCGACGATGAGGGACGAGAATCCCTGCGAGTAAGTGGCGTCGTCCTCGTGTTTGAGGATGAGCATCCGCACGAAGTCGCCGAGACGTGCGGGAACGATGAGGTTTGCTGTCTGGGATATGAAGATGCAGGCGGTCGAGAACCAGAGGTTCTTATAGATGCCAAGTCCCCGCAGGATGAACCGGTATCTGAATCCCCGAAGGATCCAGGCAACAACGCAGATTCCGACGGCGGCAAAGAGGAAGGGTATCACGGCATGCTCGAGCGTCAGCAGGAGGTCGTCCCATACGCGATAGAGCATGTAGGTGATGATCCCGATCGCGATCAGGGTGGGGATGACGACCGCGCTAACCTTTTTCCACATGGAGCCGCCACCAGAGATGCACAACCGCCGAGCCCATCTCGACGACGTCTTTCCTGCGCACAGTCGTCCCCTCTCCCTGCCGCCATCGCACGGGAAACTCCTGTATACGGTACCCGTTCCTCTGTGCCCGCACGAGCACCTCGGTGTCCCAGAACCAGTGATCCGCGGTCACCGACGGGAGCAGATCGAGAAGGCGGTCACGCCGAAACGCCTTGAACCCGCACTGGTGGTCGTAAAGCGAGCTCCCGAGGATCGTCCTGACGAGCGTGTTGTAACCGCGGCTCGCGATCTCCCTCCCGCCGCTCCGGTTGATAACGCTTTCGGGGAGGAGGCGGGAGCCTGTTGCGATATCGTAGCCGTCCCGGATGGCGCCGATCAACTCATCGAGGTGCTGCATATCGGTGGCGAGGTCGACGTCGTAGTAGCAGACGATCGACCCTTCCGCTCCGGTAAACGCACGGT
>JALNXI010000004.1 GCA_023230425.1 Methanoculleus sp.
GAGGAGGAGGACTATTGCCGCACACCACCGGAACCGTGTGGCTGATAATCCATCAAATCAGCCACATTTCACGGAATAGGGCATTATCCTCTCGAATCCTCATGGCTAAAGTTAGCGCATATGGGGCAGGCCCCCTCCCCGTCGTCAGCCTCTCCCCCAATGGTGATAGCCACCACGGTCCACCGCAGGGGAAGAGCCCGGGGAAGATCCGGATCCGGCACCAGCCCCATCGGGAGGGGAGACGAGTACTAAATAAGTCCGATAATTTGGAATCGTTGCACTAGTGCATCGATTCCAAAATAATAGACCATATCCGGCCTTCGTCCCACCCCGCCCGCGCTTCGCGCTCCTCCCCCGCCCGGGAGGGGGCGGGGGCAGTGCCCGGGCGTATACCCGGGGATGAGCCGTATCCGGTTCTCCTCCGGGGTCTCCCCCTGGAGTGAACCGTGGCGGATATCGCCCTGGGGGGAGGGGACCGGGGAGGGGGAAACCCCCTCCCCCCAGGCGGGTACCCGTACGTTCCTCCTCAAAGCCCCCGCCCCTGGAGGCGGGGAACGACTGCCGGAACGTGCGACGGTTCGCAGAACCGGAGCATGAGCACCGGCAGGTGTGAAGGCAGGAGTTTGAGCACTATCAGGTGTGAGTGAGGAGGCCGAAGGCCGGGCGGAGAGTGGGGGGTTCGCGGGTATCACCTTGCGGGGGGACCCCTCGCGCCCTTCAGGTGCGCAGGCCACCACGGGTTTCACGAAAAATCGGTGGAGAGGTGGGCTGTCGCCGGCATGGCAGGTACACTCCCGAAGTTGTCCCTCTCACCCCATCCGCGGTGCGGCCTTCTTCACCGACGGCTGCTGCTGGCTGACGCAGTGGATCGCGCCAAACCCCGGGACCATCGCCGTGCAGTCGATGCCGACGACCTCGCGATCCGAGAAGACCTGCTGGATCTCTGCTATGGCGACCTCATCGTTCGGGTGGCCGAAGACCGGCACCAGCACGACGGAATTCCCGATATAGAAGTTCACGTAACTTGCCGGCAACCGCTCCTCGCCGCCGACCGCCCCCGGCATCGGCAGCGGGATGACCGTTAAGGGGTTGCCGTCCTGGTCGGTCGACGCCCGGAGGATCTCATAGTTCTCCTTCAGGACGGCGTAGTTCACATCGTCCTCGTTCTCCTCGAGGGCGCAGAAGACCGTCGTCGGGTTCACGAACCGGGCGATATCGTCGATGTGGCCGTCGGTGTCGTCGCCGGCGATCCCCTGCTTTAACCAGATGACGTGACGTGCACCCAGGTAGGCCTCCAGGTAGGCCTCGATATCCTCCCGGGAGAGATCCGGGTTCCGGTTCGGGTTCAGCAGGCACGCCTCCGTCGTGAGTACCGTGCCCCGCCCGTTCACCTCGAACGAACCCCCCTCCATCACGATCCCGGGCGTAAAGAGGGGGAGACCCATATCACGGTTCATGAGGAGCGGTATATGGGTATCCTCCATGAGTTCCGGGTACTTCTCCCCCCAGGCGTTGAACGTCCAGTTCACCATCGCCAGTTCCCCTGTCCCGGGGTTGACCACGAACGTCGGCCCATAGTCCCGGAACCAGACATCGGCGTAATCAGCGACGTGGAACCGGACGCCCCCCGTATCGACGCCTTCTTCTTCCAGCATCGCCTCGACCCGGAAGCGCATCTGCTCGCTGGTGACGAGCAGGTTGACAGTCTCGGACCCGCGGAGCGCCGCAATGATACCGACGTAGGCCGCCTCCACAGCGGAAAGGTCGGGGAACGTCTCGGGGTCGTGAGGCCAGGAGAGCCAGACGGCATCGTGCAACTCCCACTCCGCCGGCATGCGGTAGCCGAGCGCCTGCGGAGTCCTGCCCGGTGGGAGCCTCCGGGTGAGCGCCCCGTAGGTCTCCGGTCTCCGGTTCCGGAAGAAGCCCCAGCCTTCCCGGACAACTTCGTTTCCTGCGAGATCGACCTCAACGATGAGGATCTCCTCACCAGTCTCCCCTGCCCGGGCAAGAACGTTCCCGAAGGCGTCGGCGACGAACGAACTCCCGAAGAACCGGATATCGCCCTCGTCGCCCACCCGGTTGACGGCGGCGACATGGACGCTGTTTGCTATCGCGTGGCCCCGCTGCACTGTCTCCCACGCCTCCCGCCAGTCGCCCTCGGGGGGCTCCTCCTCCCCCGACATCCGGCCAATCGCGGTCGGGTAAAATATGATCTCCGCACCCTGCAGAGCAACCACCCTCGCGGCTTCCGGAAACCACTGGTCGTAACAGATGAGCACGGCGATCCGACCATACCGGGTATCGTAGACCCGGTAGCGGTCCCCCGGCCGGAAGTAGGCCTTCTCGTAGAAGAGCGGGTCGTAGGGGACGTGCACCTTCCGGTAAGGGGGGAGCAGTTGCCCGTCCGCATCGATCACGACCGCCGTGTTGTAGTACTCTCCAGAGGCCGTCCGCTCGTAGAGCGGCACGACGATCGCCACACCGTGCTCCCGGGCAAGCGCCGAGAACGCTTCGGTCGAGGTTCCCGGTATGGTCTCAGCGTAGGTGGAGGCATCCCTATCCTCATACTGCGGGAAGTAGGGGGTCCGGTAGAGTTCCTGCAGGCAGAGGATCCGGGCACCCTCCGCGATAGCCTGTTTTGCCATAGCGAGGGTGTGCTCCAGGTTGCGGTCGAGATCCTTGCCCACCGCCGTCTGGATGAGGCCGATCTTCTGTGTGCTCATCTGTATCATCTCACCGTATCGGTAGGGCATTCCAGCGCTTTATAGCAACCGCCGGGCCATAGCGTTATCCGGTATCGCAGCCTGTATTTACAGGAGAAATGGAGTTCGCGACAACCCTCCTCATCGCCGTCGGCCTTGCGATGGATGCGTTCGCCGTTGCGGTCAGTGGAGGGGCCGCCGTGCGGGACGGCCGGGCCAGGTATGCCCTCATCGTCGGGGCGCTCTTCGGCGGGTTCCAGGCAGGGATGCCGGTGCTCGGGTGGCTCGGTGGGGTGAGCCTGACTTCGTTCATCGGGGCCTACGGCCCCTGGATCGCCTTCCTGCTGCTTGCCCTGATCGGCGGGAAGATGATCGTCGAGGCGGTGCGGGGGGACGGCGATAACGTGCAGTTTGCCACCGCGAGCATGGCAACCCTGCTTCTGCTCGCCGTTGCGACAAGCATCGACGCTCTGGCGGTCGGCGTCACCTTTGCCGTGCTGGATACGCCGGTCCTCTGGCCCGCAATCACGATCGGCGCTGTAACCTTTGCCCTCTCCGCCACCGGTGTGCTGATAGGGAGTTCGTTCGGCCGGCTATTCGGGCGAAAAGTCGAGATCCTCGGCGGGGTGATCCTGATAGGCATCGGCCTCCGTATTCTGCTCGACCATATCATCTTCTGATGCTCAGGCTGCCTCGTCCAGGATCCGCCGCATATCAAAGGCGAGATCTTTACTCTCCTGGTCGAGCGCGACGAGCCTGAGATCCTGCGCCGACCGAACGCCGATACCGAGTTCTGCCGCCCGGGCGATCAGGTCCATCGCAAAGATCCGGCCCCGCATCACCTCCGGCGTCGAGCCGTAGCTGCGGAGCAGCGCGATCCCGGCGGCATCAAGGGCCACGCGGTCGTTACTGGCGAGGATGATATTCGGCGCGATGAGGCCGCCCTTCTCGGGACCCCCGGACGAGAACCCCTCCGTCGCATCCATGATAGTGATATCACAGGGGAAGAACCGGTTTATCTCGGCGATCATCCTGCGCTGGTGCGGCGACGTGTGTAGTTCCGCCATGTAGTTGTAGCCGTTTTCGGGGTTCCTCTTCGCCACGGCCCCTACCTGGTTCTTCAGAGAGAGGGAGACATGCCCGCCGAACCGGTGGGTCTTTAAACAACAGGTCTGAACCACCGCATCGGCCTCCCGGAAGAGCCGGGCGATCAGAAACCCCCGTTCCCAGTGGAGGCCGTCCGGAGGGACCGCCTCCCACCCCTCCGGGGGGAGGTCGTCGAGCGCCACCACCTCTGCTCCCACCCGGGCCGCTATACCGACTGCACCCCGGTTCTTCAGCACCGCACGGGTCTCCCCCATCCCGCTCCGCTCTCCGAGCCGGATCGTCCGGGCACCAGCATCGCGGACCTGTCCGAGGATAACCTCCAGGGTGTCGGGGTGGGTTGTCGCGGGGAATGGGTCGTCGCTGTTGAAGTTCGCCTTGACCGCGACATCTTTCCCGTCGAGGGAGGGGGGTCCGACCTCGTGCCAGAGCGTCTTTACGGCGTGGTAGCGATCCGATGCATCGATGATGTAGACTTCAGATGCCGCAGGAGATGCCATGCGCGCAGAGTGACCTGCCAACCTATAAATATATACGCCGCCCGGCCCTGCAGAAACCCGGTTACCAGGGAGACAACAGATTCGAGGGATTGCAATTTTCCTGATAAGGGGGGACGGATAGCGGCCCGGGCCCCTGTCGGGATGAAAGAGGCGATGAGCAACCGAGGGAGCGCCGGGAACCGGGAAAACCCAATGCACCAGAGCATGGGGGTATCGTCTCGCAGGGGGGGTGTAATTCCCGGTATCCCTTCGGAAAGTCATCCTGACACCGACATCGGCGAAGAGCGCCGCCCCAACCAGGCGCCCGGGTGTGTGGATCCGGGCGTCGCATTCGACACGTATAAGAGCACCACGAACGCAATACGTAGTAAAACCTCAGACATCGTAGAGACCGCGCATACTTGCGTGGAATGCTCTCGAAGGACACGAGGCAGAGCCCCCGTGGTCTTCGGAGAGAGAAAAGGTATGAGGCCAGTACAACCATGACTTCCAGAATGCATACCCCCCACACCACCTGTCCCAGCTGCCACGAAGAGGTCTTCCTGGACGAACTCGTGGGCGGGCGCTGCCCCCTCTGCGGATATTCCCTCGACGAAGACGATGGAACGTGCAGCGAGTATGAGGAGACCCTCGAACGTTCCGACCTCGGGTGGATGATCTTTCAATTCTTTGTCTTCAAACGGTTCTGCAACAAGGGAGCAAACCCGTTCCAGGTCATGCAGATCCTCTCCCGGTATGAGGAGCTCAGCCAGTGCAACCCCGCTGACGCGGAGAAGATGCAGTTTACTCTGGAAGTTCCGATGAGCCGCTGGGAACAGCTGCTCCCGAAAAGGTGCTCGAAGTGCGGCAGAATGTTCGTCTCGGGCGGAAAAGCGGTGATCTCGGGAGACCTCCTGTCCCCCGAACACCCGAAAGCGTATATCTGCCCGTCCTGCTGATCAGTAGGTCCGGGCAACCAGGGTGGACGTGCCCTTGCCGCCGCAGGCGATGCACGGGCCGTCCGAGACGGTGATCAGATCCGATCGGATATCGGACCCGAGGATGCTCGCATCCACAGCCGCCTCAATTTTTTCTGCGCACTCCTGTGACCCACACCAGTGGACGACCGCAACCCCGTTCTTCACCGCGAGAGCGGTCTCATCGAGGGTCCCGACAACGGCGATCCGGTCGGCCATCGCCTGCCGCGCCGCCTGCGAGATCCCCTCCCTGAACTCTGCAAGGACCGAGAATACTCCTTCAACGACGCCCCGGCGGTCGAGCGTGATCTTCTGGCCGCTCCGCGTGACGGCAACGACCGTGTTCGCGTCGATGTCGCGCGGCCCGATCTCGATCCGCAGCGGGACACCACGCATCTCCCAGTGGTAGTACTTCGCGCCCGGGCGCATGTCCCGACCGTCCAGTTTCACGACAAACCCGGCGTTCCGGAGATCCTCCTCGAGCGCCGCAGCCGCCGTGAGCACTTCGTCGCGCCGTTTCCCGACGATGATCGGCACGATGACGACCTCTATCGGCGCAACCTCTGGCGGCAGCACGAGCCCTTTGTCGTCGCCATGGATGCTGATTGTGGCCGCAATCGACCGCTCGGATATGCCGTAGCAGGTCTGGTAGGCATACTGCCGCTCCCCGTTCGCATCCTCGTAGGTGATATCGTAGGTGCGGGAGAAGTGGTCGCCGAGCATGTGCACCGTCCCTATCTGGAGCGTTTTTCCATCAGGCATGATAGTATCGACCGCGATGGTGTAGTCGGCACCCGGGAATTTGTCCCAGTCGGGGCGACGGGATATGATCACCGGCACCCGGAGGCTCTCGTAGAACTCCTTATAGAGGCCGAGTGCGACCTCGACCTGCGCCGCAGCTTCCTCCCGGGTCGCATGCACGGTATGCGCCTCCTTAAACGACGTGATCTCCCGGAGACGGATGAGCGGGCGGGTGTGTTTCGTCTCATAGCGGAACGTGTTGACGATCTGGTAGAGTTTCAGGGGCAGGTCGGTGTGAGACCGGATCCAGAGCGAGTACATCGGGTAGATGGCGGTCTCGCTCGTGGGCCGGAGAGCGAGCGGCACGTCGAGCTCATTCTTGCCGCCGTGGGTGACCCAGTAGACCTCGTCCTCGAAACCCTTGATGTGCGTGGCCTCCTTCATGAACTCGGTCTCGGGGATCAGGAGCGGAAACATCGTCTCCTCATGGTCGCGGTCCATCAGGTTCCGGAGTATCCCGTATGCACGTTTCCTGATGGCGAACCCATGGGGATACCAGACGTACAGCCCCTTGACCGGGTAGCGGACGTCCATGATCTCGGCTCGCCAGAGAACCTCATTGTACCACTCGGAAAAATCGTCTTTCCGGGGAAGTGCGCCTGTATCTTCTTCCATCCGTCTCGTACCTCAAAAATTATGATTGCCTCTCTAAGCGATCATACTTATGATTGCCGGCGTAATAAAGGCCTCCACAATCGCGGCAACCGCCAGGAGCGGGACGACTACCCGGAGAAAGAGGCGGGCCAGAGACAGGGCTCCGGCAGCGGCATCGCCTCTTCCATGCCACTCGGCGATGAGTTCCTGCCCGTGGAGGAGCCCGAGACCCCCCGCGATAAGGAAGGAGGGGATCTCGAAGATGCCGTGCGGGACGAGCGCCGCCGCGATGAAGAGCAGACCCTGTTGCTGCCGCACGAGTTCCATCACCGCACCGATCAGGAGCCCGTTCACCGTGAGGATCAGCACCGTGACCACGCCGAGGGAGGCTCCCCCGAGGAAGAGGAGGGCGCAAGTGCTGAGATTGTTTATGAATATCTTACCCGCAAGGACTGCCGGGGAGTCGGAGAGGAGTTGGCTTGCGACCTGGTCGCGGAAGAGCGTCATGACCTCCGCGCCGACCGCCGGGTCGCGGGCTACAGCAACGACGCCGAGGCCGACCGAGACGGCAAAGAGGACAGCCGCAAGACCCGTGGCCCCGGCGAATGAGCCCTCAGACATAGAGCACCATCCGCACCAGGTCCCGTATTCCCGGCGCCATGCCGACGACGATCATGGCAAGCAGGATGAGGTGCCAGAGACCGGAATTTCCCTCCCGCCTATACATCTCAAGGACATAAATGGCAGGGATGATGACCGCGATCTTGAGGAAGAACATCGAAAACGCTGTGCCGGTCGCGTCGATCAGGCTCGAGCCCACGACGTGCTGCTCGACGTAATGGACGGGATGGATATCGATGCCGTAACTCGTCGCGCTGGCATCCAGCATATGGCCGAAGATCAGGAGTTTGTAGAGGATATTTGAGGCATACGACCACTTCAGGCCGTAGACCAGGAACGCCCAGAGAGCAAGCGACGTGATGAGCGCGAGCACGAGGATGGTGGCGAGGACATCGAGCGCAATCCTTGCCTCAGTGAGGCCGAACCAGACGAGCGCCGCGGTGGCAAGAAGGCAGGCGGCGATGCCCGTCCCCCCGTAGACCCGGCTGTAACGGGCGACGATTCCTTCGTTCTCCGCGAGTTTTCCCGCGAAGAGGGCGACCGCCGCAACTGCGAAGATCGTGAAGAAGATCAAGGGTGTGATCAGGAGGAACCGGAAGTCCGATGTGACCATACCGGTATCCTCGACGACACGCAGCAGCCCGCCGAGGACGACGAAGGGCAGGGTCGCAAGCACGAGCTCGTCGTCGATGGCGATCTTATACCGCCGGAGCCCCCGGTAGACGAGGTAGACTGCGACGATGAGGATCAGGGCGTAGGTCAGCGTATCGATGAGCGTATACGCCTGGCCGTATCGGATGGGATCGATGTAATATTTGTAGAGGAACTCCCTAATCATTACTGATCTTAATGAGCGCAGACGGCATAAATCTACTCAGAACCAAGGTCTTCGACAAGTCCAAATGGATGCAGCTCCCCCGTGATGTCGTCATCGGCCACGACGTCATCGAGCAGATCCCGGCTGTCTGCGAAGACCTTGCTCTCGGCGACTCTGTGCTCATCATATCGGGGAGCCAGACGAGGGATATTGCCGGGAGGAGGGTTGAGGCGCTTCTTGAGGACTCCTACGACATTGTGACGTTTGCCGCCGCCGGTGACAAACCCCTCGAAACCATCAAGAAGGCCGAGGCGGCGGCAGCGAAGGCCAGGTTCGTCATCGGTGTCGGCGGGGGCAGGGTCATCGATACCGCGAAGATCGCTTCCTACAACACCGACCGCCACTTCATCAGCGTCCCCACTGCCGCATCGCACGACGGCATCGCCTCCTCGCGGGCCTCGGTCCCGACCGCCGACGGGAACGTCTCGCTCGCCGCCGAACCGCCCATCGCCGTCGTCGCCGATACCGCCATCATCGCTTCGGCGCCCCACCGGCTACTGGCATCCGGGTGTGCGGACATCATAGCAAACCACACTGCAATCCTCGACTGGGAACTCTCCCACCGCCTCAGGGGCGAACCGCTCTCGGAGTATGCGCTGACGCTCTCCCGGATGACCGCCGAGATCCTCTTTCGGAACGCCGACCTCATCAAACCGCACTCCGAGGAGAGCGCCTGGCTGGTGACGAAAGCGCTGGTCTCTTCAGGCGTCGCGATGAGTATCGCGGGGTCGTCGCGGCCCGGGAGCGGCGGCGAGCACAAGTTCTCCCACGCTCTGGACCGGCTTGCACCGGGAAAGGGTCTCCACGGGGAGAAATGCGGTATCGGGGCCATCATAACGATGTACCTCCACGGCGGGGACTGGAAAGGGATCCGCGACTCGCTGCGGAAGATCGGTGCACCGACCACTCCGGCCGATATCGGCGTCGACGACGAGACCGCTGTTGCGGCGCTGCTCGCCGCCCGGACGATCCGGCCGGAACGGTTCACGATACTGGATATGGGGCTGACCGTGGAGTCGGCGCGAGACCTCGTGAAGATGCTCTACCGGGAGTGAGTGACAGATGGTACAACAGAAGACAAAGGTGACGCTGATCGGCGCCGCGCTCGCAAAGCCGGGGCTTGATTTCGTCTACGAAGGCAGCACATGCACCGAGTGCGAGGGCTGCAAGGTGCGCAAGGTCTGCCACAACCTGCAATCCGGGAAGAAATACCGGATCGTTGCGATCCGCTCAAACACCCGGCACGACTGCCCGGTCCACCACGAGGCGGCGGTCGCGGTCGACGTCGTGGAGGCTCCCATCGTCGCGCTGATCGGCGCCGATATGGCGATAGCAAACTCGAAGATCAGGTACGAGTTCTCCTGCACGAGAGGCGAATGCCGGAGTTACCGGCTCTGCCGACCCGACGGCATCATCGAGGGGGATAAGTACATCGTCGGGGAGGTCCTCGGCAACGCTCCCGACGTCTGCGAACGGGGCCGCCCCCTGAAACTGGTTGAACTGCGGCCGATCTGACGGCTACGGCCTGCTCGCGAGAGAGAGTCGTCGGGCAAGAGCGAGGAGGTCCTCCCGGTCACAGAGTGCCGAGAGCCACGACGCAGGAATTGCCCGACACCCAAAGCACGCCCCGGCGAGGCCGCCGACGATCGCGCCGACGGTATCGGCATCGCCCCCGAGGTTGACCGCCGTGACCACCGCATCACGGAAGGATGAGGCTTCCATGAAGACCTTGACAGCGCAGTGGGTGCAGAGGAGGGCGTCGAGCGAGGGCTCGGGCGGGTATGCCCGGTAGTCTTCGAGCAGCCCCCGGAGTTCCGGATCATGACAGGCGGCGAGGGCAGACTCGAAGGCTGCACCTGCCTCTTCTCCCCGGCACATCCCGCTGACCATCCGGTTGACGAACGCCGAGGCTTCGCCGGCGGCGGGGTCGAAGTGGGTGACCCCCGATACAGCGAGGCTCGCTTCCCGCACCTCCCGGGGTGAATAGAAGATGCCGACCGGGACCCCTCGCATCACGCTCCCGTTGCTCCTGCTCCCTCCTAGCGTCTCATGCGCCATCCTCGCGGCAGCCCGGGGTCCAACACCGCTCTCGATCAGGTCGAGGACGGCCCGGGAAGTCGGCCCGAAGAACTCCGGATGGGCTCGGTATGCGCGGATTAAGCGCCAGGCGAAGTCATCTGTGTCGAGCCCCCCGCACCGGGCGAGGGTCTCCGCGAGAGCTGACGCCTGCAGGGTGTCGTCAGTGTACTGGCCCGGAAGGGTGTTATGAATCCCGCCCCCCTGCATCTCCGTTACCCGAACCGACGGCGGCGGAAGGCCTTCCAGGGGCGCGCCCAGTGCGTCGCCGATTGCAAGCCCGATGAGCGTCCCGACTGCCCGCATCTCATCCATATAAAAAGATCACCAACAAATTATATCTACCCGCGGACAGTAGTATTCTTCGAGGAAAGGTGATATTGTGCAAAAAGAAGAGCTGCTCCACTTACACATGCTATTAGTCCACGTACGAAAGTATTATGAAAGCACCACAGGAGAGGATGTCCCGACGGACCAGTATAACGCACTCCACATCTCACCCGTCCATATCCATAAGAATAAAGTAACCCATAAAAAGGCTATCCTGACGCTCGGGAGCGAGATCGTCCAGCACATCAGGGCCAACCATAACCCATACATTGAATACCACGCCGATTTTCAGTCCGAACGGATTGCAACCGAACATTAAACGATGAACGATATCGATACACTCCGGGAGATCATCTCCCGCATCCTTTCTGCCGGATCCGGCCCGATCGACGTCCAGAAGATCAAACTCGAGGTCTGCCGGGAATACGGCATCAGTATGCCCAAAAACTCCGCTGTCCTCGCCGCAGCCATGCCGGACGAGCGCGAGCGGCTCCGGCCGATTCTCCTGGTCAAACCCACCCGAACGCTCTCGGGGGTGGCGCCCGTCGCGGTGATGACCTCGCCCCACCCCTGCCCCCATGGGAAGTGCCTCCCCTGCCCCGGCGGGCCGGAGCACCCGTTCAAGTCTCCCCAGAGTTACACGGGAGAAGAGCCGGCCGCGCTCCGCGCCCGGGAACACGCGTTCGACCCCTACTGCCAGGTGCAGGCCCGCCTCGGGCAGTTCGAGGCGCTCGGCCACCACGTCGACAAGGCGGAACTGATCGTGATGGGCGGGACGATGACCGCCCGACCGGTCGAGTACCAGGAATGGTTCGTCGGGGCCGCCGTGCAGGCGATGAACGACTACCCCCGGGCCGGGATCCCGGCAGAGAAGCCCGACCTTGCGGCAATCTTTGCCGCAAACGAGTCATCGAGGGTCCGGTGCGTCGCGACAACGTTCGAGACGAGGCCGGACTGGTGCCGGGCGGAGCATATCAACCGGATGCTCGCAATGGGGGTGACCAAGGTGGAGATCGGCGTCCAGCACCTGGACGACCGGATCCTCGACTACAACCGGCGGGGCCATTCGGTCGCGGACTCGGTCGCGGCGAACTGCCTCCTGCGCGACGCCGGGCTGAAGGTGGGGTTCCATGTGATGCCGAACCTCCCCGGAGCGAGCCTGGCCGACGACCGGCGGATGTTTGAGGAACTCTTCGCCGATCCACGGTTCCGGCCGGACTTCCTGAAGATCTACCCGACCCTGGTGACGCCGGCATCTGAGATCGAGGCCCTCTGGGAGCGGGGCGACTACCGGCCCTACACCGAGGAGGAACTGATCGACCTCATTGCCTACGGAAAATCGCTCCTCCCGGAGTACGTCCGCCTCCAGCGTATCCAGCGGGACATACCGGCAAAGCTGATCGTTGCGGGTTCACGGCACAGCAACTTCCGGCAGCTTGCAGAGGAGCGGCTTCATTCGCAGGGGCTCCGGTGCCGGTGCATCCGGTGCCGCGAGGTGGGGAGGACGGTTGCGCCGGAGGCGGCGGCGGTCTCGACCTATGCCTACCGGTCCTGCGGCGGGGAAGAGCGGTTCATCCAGGCGGGATCGGAAGACGCCCTTGTCGGGTTCGCCCGTCTCCGGTTCCCGCACCAGCCCTTCCGCGACGACCTCGTCGGCGCGGCGCTCCTGCGCGAGCTCCACGTCTACGGGAGCGTGGTGCCTCTCAGCACCCCGGCGGCGACCGACGAGTGGCAGCACCGTAGTTTCGGCGTCCGGCTCCTCGCCGCGGCAGAGGAGGAGGCCCGCGACCACGGTTACCGGCGGCTCGCTGTGATGAGCGGTGTCGGGGTGCGGCCCTACTACAGGAAACAGGGATATGAACGAGTGGGCCCATACATGATCAAGACGTTCTCATGAAGCCCGCAACGCTCGAGTTTGTGAAGCAGAGGTTCACTGAGTACTATCAGAGGCAGAACCTCGCCGCTCCGTCATCCCTTGAGCAGCGCGAATGGGGGTTTGTCTTCTTTGACGCCTCGGCCGAAGTCCGGATGCGGCGGCATATGGCGTTTGTGGATCCGCAGGAACTCAGCGCGTACGTCAAAAACCTGGTTCCCGCTCACGTCTATTACTCGACGGCCTACTACCAGACGCCGTCCGCGCCGACGATGAACGATAAGCACTGGGCCGGCGCCGACCTGATCTTCGATCTCGACGCCGACCAGATCGTCCGCGGTCCCTACGCGGTGATGCTTGCGCGGGTCAAGGAGGAGACCGTGAAGCTGGTCGGGATGCTCGTCGACGAACTCGGATTCTCCCGGAACCATATCAGGGTCGCCTTCTCCGGGGGGCGCGGTTACCATATCCACGTCACCGATATTGC
This sequence comes from Methanoculleus sp., assembly GCA_023230425.1. GTDB lineage: Archaea > Halobacteriota > Methanomicrobia > Methanomicrobiales > Methanoculleaceae > Methanoculleus. The sequence continues at coordinate 12,922 of JALNXI010000004.1, forward strand.
CGTCCGGGGCTGGGGGAGCCCGGAGCGGCGCGAGATCGTCGACTACGTCTGCGGTATCGGGATCGACCCCGGCGTGATGCTCGACCTCACCGCGGCCCCCAGGACCGGGTGGCGGCGGCGCTACGCCGATGCCCTCCGTGACCACCTGCTCTGGCTTCGCGGCCTCGACCCCGCGGAGGCGACGGCCTGGCTGACGGGGCCGGCGGGGATCAGCAAACGGGCGGCTGCAGAGTTCCTTGCAGGCCTCGGCGCTCTTCCGGAGAAGGATCCCGCCGACCTCCTGCAGGACCGGGTCGTCCGGGCGATTGTGGCCGCACCTGACTTTGATGGCCGGATCCGGGACGCAGGGGCACGTGCAGATGAGCCGGTCACGACCGATATCAAGCGGCTGATCCGGGCGCCGGGGTCGCTGCACGGCGGCAGCGGCATGCGGGTGGTGCCGCTCGATATCCGGGACCTCGCTGATTTCGACCCGCTCGTGGACGCGGTGGTCTTCGGCGAGCGGGAGATATGGGTGGAGATGAAAGCAAACTTCGCCACATCCCTGCTCGGGAACACCTACACGCTCAAAGCAGGGGCCGCGAAAGTCCCCGAGGCGCTGGCGGTCTTCCTCTGCTGCCGGAACATGGCAGAGATCGCCGGGGGTGCATGAAATGGCCGCCGACCTCTTAGAGAAACTGCGGCAGATGCTGCTTGACATGCACCACTCGGGAAGGCTCTCCGATATCGAGCCCGGCCTCTACGAGGATGCCCGGGCGTACGTCGAGAAACTTAAGGCGGACTACTACGGTCTCGAAAACCCCCTGGAGAGTCGGGCGGGAAGCCTGCTCATCGAGGAGATAGGGAGCGTCACCGAGACTGTGCAGGAGATCTTCTCCATCCGGACCCGCCAGATCCTTGACCTTGCGTTCCAGCAGATCGAGGGACAGTACTTCGATAAGGAAGAGGCGAGAAAGATGCTCCCGGCGGAGCGGATGATGTACGGGCAGATCGTCGACGCCATCGAGGGCTGCCGGGAAGTGCTCGTCCACGGGGAGGAGTACTCATTCAACGGCAGCGGTGCAGCCGCCGTCGACAGGATCGACCTTATCGATGATGCCCCGGCGGCCTCCGGATCAGGCGTGCCGGCGGCCCCCGCTCCCCGCCCTGTCCAGTCTCCTTACGCCCTCGTGCACATCCGCTCCGATATGGAGTCGTTCATGGGAGTGGACGGCAGAGTCTACGGGTTGAAGCAGGGGGATATCGTCACCCTGCCGGAAAGCAATGCAGACGTGCTCTGCGAGCACGACATAGCCTTAAATATTAGGCTTAACAAGTAATATAGGTACTCGAATCTATTGAATAGAGGCTACTATCATGAAAATGCCATCAAAATTCAAGACGTACTGCCCATTCTGCAGAAATCACCAGGTTCATGAAGTCGTGAAGGTGAAGAAGGGCAAGGTACGCCATTTCAACTGGATCGACCGCCAGAAAGGGCGCAGGAGCATGGTGGGCAACATGGGCAAGTTCAGCAAGGTGCCCGGCGGCGACAAGCCGACAAAGAAGATCAACGTCAGATACCGTTGCACCATCTGTGGAAAGGCACACCTCCGGGCTGGATTCCGGATCGGTAAATTTGAACTTACGGAGTGAGGTTATTATGGTCCGGCTGAACAGAGAGAATAGGAGCACATTCCTCCGGGTAAAGTGCCCCGACTGTGAGAACGAACAGATAGTCTTTGAGAGAGCAAGTACCGTTGTGGAGTGCAGCGTCTGCGGGCGTATCCTTGCAGAGCCCCACGGCGGAAAAGCAGATATAAAGGCTGATATACTGGCAGTACTTGAGTGATTATTCCATGCATGAGAGAGAGTGGCCCGAAGAAGGAGAACTCGTCGTATGCACGGTCGCGGACGTCAAGGACTTTGCGGCGTTCGTGACCCTGGATGAGTACGACGGGCGAAGAGGGCTCATACCGATATCCGAGATAGCACGGGGCTGGATAAAGTATATCCGGGACTACATACGGGAAGGACAGAAGGTCGTCTGCAAAGTCCTGGGTGTGGACCCCGACCGCGGCCACATCGATCTCTCGCTAAAAGACGTAAACGAACACCAGCGGCGCGAGAAGATTCACGAGTGGAAGAGCGAACAGAAGGCCACGAAATGGGTCGGGTTCGCCTCCGAAGCCGCGGGAGTGGACCGGAAGGTCATCGAAGAGGCCATATACCGCGAATACGGCCTGTTGTACCCGGCCTTCGAGGATATCGTCACCACCGGTGGCGAGGCGGCAGATAGGCTGAAACTCGACGAGCCGGTCAAGGAAGCGCTCACCTCCATCGCGCACGAGAACGTGAAGGTCTCGAGGGTGACCATCACGGGGCATCTTGTCCTGACGTCGTCCCGGCCCGACGGCGTCAACGTTATCCGCCGGGCGCTCCGGAGTGCCCAGCCGAAGGTCGAAGATGCGGAGATCGACCTGATCTACGTTGGAGCCCCGAAATACCGGATAAAGGTAACCGCACCCGATTACAAAGCGGCAGAGAAAGTCATCGAGAAGGCGGCAAACGCTGCCGTCGGTGTGGTTGAACGGGCGGGCGGTTCCGGTAAGTTTATCCGGAAGCAGAAGGCCGGATAAGACCGTATGAGTAGCCGCATTCGCCGCTGTCCGCATGATCTGAGGTACACGCTTTCTCCGGTCTGCCCGGTCTGCGGCCGGCCGACACGGCCGGCTCATCCGGCACGTTTCTCCCCTGAAGACAGATACTGTAGTTATAGGAGGGCGGTACGCAGATGGAAGACGTCACCGTGAATTTTTTCCGGGAAGATACCGTCGGCGCTCCAATCCTGGTCGAGGGCCTGCCCGGTGTCGGGCACGTTGGGAAACTCGTTGCCGACCATCTGGTCGACGAACTCGGGGGCGAGAAGATAGCGGAGATCTCTTCAGTCCACTTCCCACCGCAGGTTGTCGTCGACGAGCAGGGCGTCACTCACCTGGTCAATAACGAGATATACCGTTGCGAGAAAGATGGAATAACGATCCTCTTTCTCGTGGGTGACTTCCAGAGCACCTCGGCCGAAGGCCACTACATCCTGGCCGAGCGCTACCTGGATATCGCCGAGAAACTCGGTGTCCGGCGGATCTATGCACTCGGGGGTTACGGCGTCGGCCACCTGGTCGAGAACCCAAGGGTGCTCTCTGCCGTCAATATGGAGCATCTCCGGCCGGAGGTGGAGGCGGCCGGGGGATCGTTTGAGAACGCCCGGAGCGGCGGGATGATCATGGGGGCGTCGGGGCTCCTGCTCGGCCTCGGCGAGCTGCGGGGTCTCGAAGGGATCTGCCTGATGGGGGAGACAAGCGGCTACCTCGTCGACCCGAAGAGCGCCGACAGCCTCCTTGCGGTCCTCTCGCACATGATCGGGATCGAGGTCGACCATACCTCCCTGCAGGAGCGTGCGGAGGATATGGAGCAGGCCATAGAGAAGATCCGGGAAGCCGAAGAGGCCAAGACCCGGGAAGAACTCAATTATATCGGATAGTTCATCCATTTTTGCAGCAACGTTGCCCGCACCCGACCCGATTCTGCGGAACTCTTAAGGTTCGCAGAGGACAACGAAGAAACGGTATGGTCACCCTCTGCCTCGCCGGTTGGGGCACCCGGTTCTGGGCCTGGTTAATCGATATTCTCCTGATCGGGCTTCCTGTGTCGGCGCTTTCCGAACGGCTGCCGCCCACCTGGCAGGTCACGGTAGCCCCGGGACTCCTCTCCATCAGCCTCTCTTCAGTCGTGCTCTTTCTCTACTGGACGCTGCTCGAGGGTTACCGGGGCCAGTCCATCGGCAAGATGGCGCTGAACATCAGGGTCACCGACCGTGGCGGGGAAGAGATCGGCTTTGCTGCTGCTGCGGTCGAGAGTTTCGGGAAGGCGTTTCTCCTTGTCCCCGATTGCCTGATCGCATGGCTTGCCATGCCGGGCTCAAAACAAAGACTCTTCAACCGGATCTCCCGCACCATCGTGATAGAAACCCAGGAGAGGGAAGAGCCGGAAGGCGTCACCTACGTGAAGAGCGAGGAGTGAGGGTCAACCCCTGACCACCGGGAGCCCGGCAGCGCTCCAGGCGCTCATGCCGCCTTCGATCTCATAGACCTCCCGGAATCCGGCCTCCCTCATCAGTTCCCGGACGCCTGCGCTCCGCCCGCCCCGCTGACAGTATATGACATAGGTCCCGCCCGGGTCAAGACTCGCGAGATGTTCTGAAAACTGCACCGAGCCAATGTTGATCGCACCCCGGATGTGCCCGGCGGCGAACTCGTCCGGCCTCCTGACATCGATGACGACAAACCCGGAGCCCTGCCCCATCTCTTCTATCAGAGCGGATGCCTCGGCAGGGGGTATGGTCCGGATGATCCGGTCTTCAGGGACCGAACCGTCGCCAAGGCATCCGACAATAAGCACGGCCGCGACAGCGCTCCCGAGAGCGAGCAGGAACGCGAATGGGGGATGAAGGTCAATCATACACCCATGTCATGACCGCAGAGATAAAGGGATTGTGGTTCTCCGGGCAACTCTTGTCCCCGGGGTCCGCCCGCCGGTGCGAGAGCCCGGATACCTCAGGCGGTGTCGTCAAACTTCAGCGGCGTATCATTGATAGTCATTATTGCGCGGAAAGTATCCGGCGTATCCAGGGCTACAACCTCTCCGCCATCCACCACGGCAACGCGGTTGCAGATCGCCTCCGCTTCATCCATATCATGGGTCGTAAAGACGATCGTCACCCTCCGCTCGCGGTTCAGCCGCCGGAGCAGGTTCCAGATCTCCCGGCGGCCGGGCTCGTCCAGCCCCTTCGTCGGTTCGGCAAGGAAGAGGACATCCGGGTGCGCAAGAAAAGCCCGGGCGATCTCAAGGCGCTGTACCATGGCAGGAGAGTAGGTCTCAACCGCGGTGTCAGCGCTCCCGGAGAGCCTGAAAAGCCCGATAACCTCAGGGATCCTTCTCCCCCTGATCTCGTCATCCAGGCCGTGCAGCCGTGCGTGGAAGTCCAGGTTCTCCCTCGCGGTCAGCGCAGGGTCGAGCACTGACTCCCGGAGGACGATGCCCATGCTCCGCCGCACGTCCCCGAGATTCCCGAGGATCGCAAACGGTGAAGACTCGGCAAACCCGGAGACCGGGAAGAGCATCGTCATGAGAACGGCAATCAGGGTCCGCCGACCCTGGCCGCGGGTGCAGAGGATACCAAAAATCTCTCCGCTCTTCACATCGAACGGGATCGGACCTCGTGCCTGAAGCTGCTCCAGGCGCTGGATCAGATCCTCAACGGTAAAGGCAGTCATGCTCCTCCGCACAGACACGGTCAGTCAGATAGAACGAAATCGTCTTCAATCACCCATTACCCCGATATATGTGCGGCATTCCGGGATGGGAGTTAACCTGCGGAATACCGCCCAGAGATGTGCGATCCGGTGCCCGTTATCCGATTTGGGGAAGGAACGACAGGGTAATAGTATTTTGACTATCTGCACATGAATGTATCTATTTAAAAATAGACATAAAATTAGTCCTTTAAGGTTTTTATATTTCCTTACATGCCCATTTTACCATAAGACTACTCCAGCGAGCCAGTACCCGGGAGAAATCCGTAGCAGGTAAAGCAAGCCGACCCCGCCCCGGTCCGAAGGTCTTGCGGCAGCCTCCCCATAGAACGGCCCCGGAAGGCCCATACCGGGCATGCCGATCAAACTATTTAAGGTATGGACCCATCCGGTAAACTTGAATCATGGAGACCGATTTATCCACAATTGCCATTCTCCCGGTTCCCTTCAGTCCGGAGCAGGTTCTCATCGCTTTAGCCGTCCTCATACCAGCCCTGGTCATATTCAACCTGCTCCTCATCAGCGAGGAGGTCTTTGAATCGATCGGGCTCCGGTTCTACCAGGCGGTGCTGGTGACCGTGGGAGCGCTGCTCGGGAGCCTCATCAACATACCGCTCGTCCCCATCGGCGAGGCCGTCATCGCGGTCAACGTGGGCGGAGCCGTCATTCCCCTCTTCGTGACCATCGGAATGGTCGCGAGAAGCTGGGTCTCACCATCAAAGACCCTCGCCGCCGTCATCGTCGTGTCGCTCGTCGCCTACGCGTTCGCAACGCCAGTCCCCGGCCTCGGGATCACCATGCCGTTCTACGTCGCCCCCCTTGCAGGCGCTGCCGCAGGACTCCTCCTCGCCCGCGGCTGCCAAACCGCCCCCGGACTCGCCTACGCGGGCGGGACCATGGGCACCCTGCTCGGCGCCGACATCCTCAACCTCGCGAACCCTGCAGTGCTCGCGGCGCTTGCCGGAAGTAAGGCAACAGTCCTCTCCATAGGCGGGGCCGGGATATTCGACGGCATCTTCATCACCGGCGTGCTCTCGGTCCTGCTGGCCGCGTATGCGGGGAGACGCCTGCGGGAGAAGGCGGGAGTCTGCCCGCAGGAGAGGGGGGAGTGATGATGCCGGAAGAGTGCATCGAACCATCTCATGTAAGGGGAGAATCTTTTGCAGTGCGTGTGGCGGACCGCGCGATACCGCGCAGCCATCGCGGCTTCGCGTGAGTCGACCAGGGATGGACGATCACCGTTCGTCGAACTGCCGGAGCCAGAGTTCTGCGCAGGCTATCCGCCAGAACTCAGTGGAATACGCGCTCTTCCCGTCGAGGAATTCACGGTAGTTCCGGAGCACCAGTTCCGCGTCCCAGTATGGCCGCGCGGCAAACTCCGGCGAGGAGAAGAGAGCAAGGATGTGAGGGCGAAGTTCGTCCTTCATCCAGACCTCCTCGGGGGTGACGAACCCCATCTTGTCCATCCTGCACCGGATGGCATCAGGTACCAGCCCCCGGATCGCCCGCCGGAGGACGTACTTCGTGACGCCGCAGCGGACCTTCTGGTCGAGCGGGAGCCCTGCCAGGTACTCCACCAGCCGGTAGTCGAGGAACGGAACCCGGGCCTCGATCGAGAAGGCCATCGAGTTCCGGTCCTCCCAGTGCAGCAGGAGGGGGAGGTTTGAGGCGACGATCTCTCGCTTCAGCACCGCATCGAGCGATCCCGCATACCGGAGGACCTCCGGCGCGGACCCCCTGAAAAGCCCCCGCCGCTTCGACCGGACACGGGACTGGCAGGCCGCCCACGAGAAGAAAGACCGGTGGTGCCTCGCGCTCCCGAGGGCCTCCCGGAGAGCCGCGAGTATCTCTCCCCGCCGGAGGAGCCCCCGGAGGTACGGCATCTGGTAGGCGATATACCCGCCGAGCTGCTCGTCGGCACCCTGCCCGTCCAGGACCACCTTCACCTCACTTCTGGCAAGCCGCATCACGCAGTACTGGGCGTATATCGAGAGCGACGCAAACGGCTCGTCCTGCATATAGAGCAGCCTCCCGATATCCTCCCAGAGCCCCTCCGTATCAGGAGTGGTCCGGTGGCTCGTGACCCCCGTCGCCGCAACTACCGTATCGATATGCCTGCTCTCGTCGAACCGGGGATCATCAAAACAGACCGAGAACGTCTTCTGCCGATCGCCGACGCTTCCCGGGCGCTCGGCCCGCAAGAGAACGTTGATCAGGGCGGTGACCGTCGAGGAGTCGATCCCCCCCGAGAGGCAGGTGCCGACAGGGACGTCGCTCCTGAGCCGGAGCCGGACAGCATCGGTTAGAAGGTCCCGGACCTTTCGGGCGGCGGCCTCATCGTCGATGCCGGCCGAACGTGGAGCGCCGTTCATCACAACATCCCAGTAGCGGTGCGGTTCCCCGGCGCCTGCCCCGGAGACGACGATCGTATGGGCCGGCGGGAGCTGGAAGATGCCTTCGTACATCGTCTCCCCCGTATGGTCCGCAACCCCCCACGCAAGAAACGTCGAGAGCATCGGATCGTTGGGCTTCCTGCCGACCGCAGGATGCGCGAGGAGCGCCTTGATCTCCGAGGCGAAGAGGAACGATCCCCCGGCCAGGGTATAGTAAAACGGCTTGACGCCCAGGCGATCCCGGGCGCAGAAGAGTTCGCGGCGACGCTCGTCCCAGAGGGCGAACGCCCACATCCCGTTGAACCGGTGCAGGCAGTCCCTCCCCCACTCCTCGTAGGCGTGCAGGATCACCTCCGTATCGGTTGCAGTGGCGAAGCGATGGCCGGCGGCCAGCAACTCCTCCCGGAGCTCGGGGTAGTTGTAGACCTCACCGTTGAAGACGATCTGGAGCGACCCGTCCTCGTTTCCCATCGGCTGCCGGCCTTCGTCGGAGAGGTCGATGATCGCAAGACGGCGGTGGGCGAGCCCGATCGGGCCGGAGAAGAAGTTCCCCTCGCCGTCAGGCCCGCGGTGGAGAAGTCGCTCCGCCATAGCCCCGACGAGGTCTGCATCCGCCCGATCTCCGTTCAGGGCAAACTGCCCGGCGATACCGCACATACCAGGGACCGATCACTCGCCGGAACAGGTCTTGTCCAGGCCCGTCCCGTTGATGTCGCAGGGTGCACAGGGGGTCGATCCGTTCACCACCCGGTAGGCGTCCGCAAGGACCGCGGAGTTCGCGAGCATTCCTGCGATCAGGATCACCTCCAGAATCTCGGCTCGGGTTGCACCCTTTGCCATCGCCGACTGCATGTGGTACTCGACGCAGTGGCTGCACTTGAGGGCGGCGCCCACCGCGAGGCTGATCAGCTCGATCGTCTTCGGCTCGAGCTGGCTGGTCTCGACCACGGCGCCCTTATACAGCAGATGCGAGATCAGGATCTCGGGCCGCTCCGCCATCCGCTCAA
>JALNXI010000162.1 GCA_023230425.1 Methanoculleus sp.
GACCGGCGAGCATCAGTCCCTGGTCGAACCCGCCCGCGTTGCCGTGGACGACCAGCACCGGATACCCGGTTCCCACCCGGGCGTATTCGATGCTTCCATAGTCTGTCCGGACCACCCGGCTTCCCGGGCTCTCGATACGCTCCCGGGCGGCACGCATAACGCTCTGGTAGCGCACCGTGACCGCCACCCCCGCGACGGCGATACCGAGCAGGATGAGAACGATCGGGACGTCAGCCATAGGAAATAACCCTCCTGCCGGTCACGGGCTCCGCGGCACGCCGGGTTTTTCGGCGTCGGTTTATCCCCTTGAGAGCTCCTTCAGGAGGTCGGCGAACCGGTCCATGGTCTCGTTCATCCCCTCCTCCATGCCCGATGCGAGCATCCCGTCGCGGTCCTCGACCGACTGGAAGATCGTCCTGTCCGTCACCATTGTCCTGCCGTTCAGGTCTTCCAGGGTGACCGTCTCGAGCGTCACATGGCCGGGCACGCCTTCGAACTCAAAGGTGTAGATGAGCCTCCCGGGCGGTGCAACCTCGTGATACACCCCGTGAAACGCGTAATCGTTGCCCCCGGCATCGCGCTGGAGGTAGCGCCAGATGCCCCCCGGTCGCACGTCCATCGTATCGACGGTGGTCGTGTAACTCCGTGGCCCCCACCACCGGGGCACCCGCTCCGGGTCCGTGTAGGCTTTGAACACCAGATCCCGCGGGGCATCGAAGATCCGCGTGATGACGATCTCCTGTTTTCCCGGCTCGGCGGTAAGGTGCGTCTTCGCTGCTCCTCCCAGAACTTCTGCGAGCTTGTCGAGGGACTCGTTCCACCCGGCCTCGGCCATATCGAGCGTCTCGCCCGCCGGGATGCCGGCCTCCCGCAGGGTCATCTTCGTCCCGCCGCCGTGCTCCTCGAACGTCACCGTCGCGAGCAGCTCCCGCGGCCAGTCCCCGCTCATCCCGTAGGTCGATGCCGGGACCACGTTGCCCTCTGCGTCCGAGAACGAGTCGGTGAAGACGAGCCGTTCCATCGGGACGATCTCGCGGTAAACGCCCGTGCTCCAGAAGTCCTGGCCTTCGGGCGATCGCATGTTGAACAGGTACCTGCCCCCCTCGCGGAGTTCGACCCTGATGACCGGCGCGGTGAAGCCCCTGGGCCCCCACCACTGCGCTATCAACTCCGGGTCGATCCATGCCTTCCAGACGAGTTCGCGCGATGCCGCGAAGATGCGCTGGATAAATAATCTCCCTCTCTCCTCTGTCAGAACCGCTTCTTCCATCGTATCTCACTCTCCGTTTCTGCGGACTACGTAACTCCTGTATGAAAACCTTTCCCGTCGCGGGTACACGGGGAGACGATGGAGAGGGTAGTCTACGGGCGGGGTAGCGCCAATGCTACCGGGCCGCTCCGGGCGGCCCGCAGCAATATCCTGCTCTGTTCCGGGACTATCGCGCCGGCGCCGCCTGCTTCTGCGAGACCTGGCGCTGCAGAACCTCCGCGAGAAGGTCCATGGTCGACACCATCTCTTCCTTCATGTCTGGCTGGAGCATCGCATCGCGGTCCTCAATGGTCTGGAAGACCAGGTGGTCCGTCATCTTCGTCCTGCCGCCGCCAAGGTCTTCCAGCGTCTCCGTCTCGAGCACGACATGGCCCGGCATGCCCTCGTACTCGACGGTGTCGACGACCCGCTCGGGCGGGGTAACGTCGTGGAACACGCCGTGCATCGCGAACGTGTTGCCCCCGGCATCGCGCTGGACGACGCGCCAGGTGCCGCCCGATCTTGCGTCCATCTTCTCGACCGTGGTCGCGGTGCCCTTTGGACCCCACCACTGCGATACGAGCTCCGGGTCCGTGCACGCCCGGAATACGAGGTCGCGCGGCGCATCGAAGACCCGCGAGATGATGATCTCCTGCTTTCCCGGTTCAGCGGTAATACTTGTTTCTGCCATTGTATCTTCCTCCGATTTTCCCGGGTTTCATCGCTTCTGTATGAAAAAACTTTCCCACCCGGCTGCATCGAAGAAAGCAGGCGAGTTGACAGCAAATCTGGATTAGGTCCCGTGAATGACAGCATCACCGCCGTGTGTGGCGGATGCAGCCGCCCCTCCCGGAATGAAGTCCCGGGCCTGGCAGAGTGCATGAAATGCTCGGGCAACCAACCCATGCGGTGCATCGAAGGTGTACGCGATGGTTATTTCCGCCCTCATCCCTTTCGCTTTTGTCCCACAGAGTCCGTCGTAGGTCCGGGCTTACCACGTATGATCGCCTCCGATCTGATTCGAACGGTATCCGCGGACCCCCAAGGTGGCGGTGACCGTCTCCTCGGTCTCCCCTCCCTCCTGGATGCCCCTCCAGTGCAACTCCAGGGTGTCGGCATCCTTCCACCTGCCGGTGTGGTCGTGCACGCTTCCGTCGGATCCAACCCCGAACATGTGTATCATCTCGCCCCAGCGGTCGTAACTCCAGAGATCCGTCTCAACGTAAGAGAGCCCGCCGACGGTGTAGGCGAGAACGCTCTCGATCCCGTAGCCGCGGGAGACCTCACGGACGCTGGCCGTCCCCCGACCCGTCATGGTGTTGCCGTCCGGCATGTGTATGGTCAGGTCCAGGTCCCACTCCCCCACGAACCGGTCCTTGAGCCGGTCAAGTTCTGCTGATTGCTCCATCGCTTGCTCCATTCCGTTCCCTCCTCAATGAGCTCCTGACAGGTATCGCGATCGAACATAAGGTTTTGTCCACGCCAGAGGACTGAACAGGAGGGCAGGAGGATTCACCAGAGCCAGGCGAGCAGGAAGATGGCTATCAGCAGAAGGCCGTCCTGGAGAACGACGGAGAGGAGCATGATCTCGGTGCCTTGCTTCGGTCCGAAGATTGCAGCGTAAAAGGACCCGAGCCATCGCAGGTAGGTGGTGAGGCTGGTGAGCAGGTTGGCGACGAGCAGCGTGATGACGATATCCCTGCCGGACATATCCCCCGCCGCGAGCAGTCCGGATGCAAGGCTTGCCGCGGCGATATACGACCCGAACTTTGCGGCGATGATCGCGAGACCCTCCGGCGGTATGGGGAAGAGCCTGCTCGCGCCCTCCAGATATGCGGCAACGGCATCGAAGACGCCCGCCTCGATGAGAAACGCCACGATGACGAGCGTCGGGATCATGATCCCGAGGATCCGGCGGAGGGTCCTCGCGGTCGGTCTAAGAGAGGCTCGTATGGCCTCTTTCAGGGACAACGCCTGCCCTGAAGGTTTCTCCGGCGCCCCGGACGCCGGAACCCCGGGAAGAAGCATCCTTCCGGCCATCATGACGATGCCGGTCTTGAGAAATCCGATCCCCATCAGGATGGCGAAATAGATCATCCCAAAGACCCCGAGCAGCGGCACGTAGACCGGGATAAGGTAGCGCCAGTGCATGACGACGGACGGGAAGGAGTTGATGAGCGCTGCGACGATCAACTCCCGCTCCCCGATCATCCCCTTATGGTAGTAATCGACAAGCATCGCGTCCGCCGCCTGCGGCGAGATGAATGCCAGGAGGAAACTCGCTCCGCATTCGCGGGGCAGGTGAGAGAACGTTGTAACCGGATAGGCAACACTCGCGATCCTGTCGGTGATCCGGAGAGCGATCAGGATCTCGGCGATCAGTACGCCGATGACGACGATCGGAACCGTCCGGAGCAGGAGTTCGGACGCGAGGCCCAGTGTCGCTGAAATGATCTCTGCTATGCTGTCCATGATCCACTGCTCTGTATCGTTCCGCCGGAGGTGCGGGGTGCGGCGACCCGGTGAGCCGCTGCACGGGGATTCATCCCGAAACAACATCCGGTACGCTGTTTGTGCATATCACCGTTCTGGATGCCCCTGGGCGGGATTATCCGCCACTTTAGGGGCCCGTATTCCTATCAGGGCCTTCTGCCGGCAGCGATCCGGCAGCGATACCGTCTCCCCTCGTTTGAGTGGTGACAAAATCGGATGGTTTAAATACAATGACTCCCGAAACTGCCTGGGTACTCGATGATTCGTACCGACTCAGAGCCCTACCATTGCACCCACGTGCAGAACGCATTCGCATTTTTCTTTAGGTAGGGAACCGGCCCTTTCGCTGAGTTCCCGTGTAATGTAACGGTCTTTTCCGTTACCGGAGGTTGTTTGTTATGTTTGGCATTAGTGATCCCTCGATCTGGATTGGATATCTGCTTGCGCTTGGATTTACGCTCGCGTGTTTAGTGTACGGCCTCGTGAACTGGAATAATGGCGTGGAGGATGAACGGAATGGCAGTTGATACATGGGTCTTTGCTGCGGTAACGCTGGTATATCTCGTCGCCATTATCGGTCTCGGGTATCTCGGCTACCGCCAGACGAAGAGCGATGACGACTATATGGTTGCCGGCAGGAGCGTCCATCCTGTAATTCTTGCCCTCTCTTATGGAGCGACCTTCATCAGCACGTCTGCCATCATCGGTTTCGGGGGGGTTGCGGCGCAGCTCGGCATGGGAATGATCTGGCTGACCGTCCTGAATATCGGGCTTGGCATTCTCATTGCATTCGTCATCTTCGGGAAACGGACCCGCAAGATCGGGAATGCGCTCCATGCCGTGACTTTCCCGGACCTGATGGGGAAGTGCTACGGGTCGCCGTTCATGCAGCATGCAGCAGGGCTGGTCATCGTCATCGGTATGCCGCTGTATACGGCGGCGATCCTGATCGGCGGAGCCCAGTTCATCACGAGCACGCTGCAGATCCCGTATAACACCTCGCTCATCGCGTTTGCCGCGATCGTCGCCCTCTACGTGGTGCTGGGCGGGCTGATCGCCGTCATGTACACGGACGCGCTCCAGGGCGGGATCATGTTCGTCGGGATGCTCGTCCTTCTCGTGCTCACCTATGTCCATCTCGGCGGCATCGCTGAGGCGAACAGTGCCCTCGCAGCGATGTCGGACCTCGTCCCGCAGTCGCTCGCCGCCGGGGGGATGACCGGATGGGCTTCCATGCCGGCGCTCGGGTCACCCATCTGGCTCACGCTGGTGACGACGCTCGTTCTCGGGGTGGGGATCGGGGTGCTGGCGCAGCCTCAACTGGTCGTCCGGTTCATGACCGTCAAGGACAGCCGGTCGCTGAACCGTGCGGTCTTCGTCGGCGGGCCCTTCATCCTGATAATGACCGGGGTGGCCTTCACGGT
>JALNXI010000163.1 GCA_023230425.1 Methanoculleus sp.
GCAGGATCGGAGGTATTCCCCGGTGCCCTGCCCCGGGAAGCATCTCGTATGACGCTTTCAACCCTTCTGGGATTGGAAATACTGCAGTTAGCCCTCCGGGCCTCTGAGCCCAACCCTTCAGCAGGGGCGGGTCGACTAAACCCTTAAATGGTACCTCTGCATTATAGGGGTGTTAACCGGGCAGAAGGCCCTATGGGTTATTGCGATCCCCATCCGGGAGCCCGGGCTGTTTCCCCCGACCGGGCGGTCGTTCCCGGACGGTACGATTCAACCCGGGATGGCGAACGGGGAGCTCCCCAGCGGATCGCCAGGGGCGGTATCATAGGATGTCACGACAGCGCGAGGGAAGTAACGGGCAGGTCATAGTCCCATGTCAGCGAGACCACACCTGGGGGCCAGAGGCAGACGCCTCCTCATTGCCATCGCAATCTTAATCGCTGTGATCGGTGCCGCTGCACTGGTCCTGTACTTCTATCTGCCGGTGCCGGTACCTCCGCCTCCTCCCCCCCCTCCTATTACCCCGCTGCCCACAACGCCGGTAGTGCCCCCGATAGTGCCCGGATCGACGATCGTCATCGCGGCAAGTGACAGCAGCCCCGCGTCGAAAGCCCGGGCCGACATCCGGTGCGACGGCATCGACGACCAGCGTGACATCCAGGCCGCATTTGATGCTCTGTCGCCGGGCGGTACGGTCGCTCTGACGGAGGGCACGTTCAATTGTGCCGGGAGCATCTACCCGCGTGCAAATACCATGCTCCGCGGAGAAGGGCCGGATGCGACGTTTCTCGAGTTCAGCAAGAATGGGCGGCTCATCGTCTCCAGGGAATCAGTCACACTCTACAATTTTCACATCAGGGGCACCGACTATCCGGATATCGGGGACGATCGCTGGCTCGGCGTGATCACCATCTATGCGAGCCACGCGAAGGTCCTGGCTGTCGAAGGGACCGCCGATGCGAGCACTCAGGCGGTCTTCCTTCTGTTGCACGACCCGGACGTCTATGCGCCAACGCTCCAGGACATCGAGTTCATCAACTGCAAGGCTGTAGACACCGGGACGTATGGGTTCCTCCACAACGCCTGGGGGACGACGAACAGGGTGATCCGGGACGTCCGCTACGAGAACTGTCAGGCGATCAACTGCGGCAGGTACGGGGCGTTCAACCCCTGGGTGACCGGGTTTGACTTTGCGGAGTTAAACGACATCGAGGGCCTCCGCGTGAAGAACTGTCTCGCTGAGGGTAACCTGGAGTCCGGGTTCCACTTCGAGTGGGATCCGGAGAAGCGGGACTGTATACTCGAGAATTGTATCAGCACGGATAACGGACAGAAGCCCTACCCGACGAAGCCCTACCGGGAGGATGATATGTCCACGCACTACTTCGGGTGTGGTTACTACGCCCCCCGGGGCGACATCACCTTCATCAGTTGCTACTCGGGGGGAAACAGCCGGCACGGGTTCTACGCCACCAACGGCGGCAAGCTCTACAGTTGTGTCGACAAAAGCGTCGGCGCCGGGAAGACTGATTACCGGATCATCCAGCCGGCATCGTTCTACGCTGCCCCGACACGTTCGATAACTCCGTCCCTGGTGCTTGAAAACTGTTCGAGCATCGATTCAAACGGCTACGGTCTCCATATCGACCTCGCAAGCGATGTCTGGATTAAGAACTTCCACCTGGAGAACCCGGCTGGGATCGACGGGAAGGCGACAAATCTTGGGGGGTCGCAGGGAGGACCGCTGGCCAATTCAGTAGTTAACATCTATGCGTCGGGTGACCGGGCTGAAACGCTGATATGGGCCCGGAATAATGAAAATGTCGAGTACTCGGGCCAGATTGTCTCAAACACCGCAAAGCCGTTTGTGATTGAGGGCGACCGCACCAAAAAGGTTCGGATCAAGGATATGGAGATCGTCTCCGCAAACCTTGCTCCTTTCACCAACGGTGTGGTCCTCACGAATACGGTACCTGCCGGAGCAGTGACGTTTGAGAATGTGGCAGTCACATCGGGAGTGCGGTGATACTCCGTGGGTCTATCGGGCGCCTCGCGCTCGCGGGCGTGAAGCACGGTCTCTTCTCCTCGTGCGGGTCCTAGTACATCGATTCCAAAATAACAGACCGTATCTGGCCTTCGTCCCCTCCCCCACGGAGTGCTCCCTCCGTCCCCCCATCCCGCCCGCGCTTCGCGCTCCTCCCCCGCCCCCTCCCGGGGGCGAGGGCAGTCATGGCGATATCCCGTGGGAAGCCGTGCCCCGGGAGCGGTGTCGAAGCCGGTTTCCCGGGAGAAGGGGAGAGTGGGCCCCAATCCGGTTCTTCCCGGGATCTCCCCGTGCACTGGACCGTGGTGGCTATCGCCATGGGGGGTGGGGCTGACGGGGAGGGGGCTCGCCCCCATATGCGCTAACTTTAGCCATGAGGATTCGAGAGGATAATGCCCTATTCCGTGAAATGTGGCTGATTTGATGGATTATCAGCCACACGGTTCCGGTGGTGTGCGGCAATAGTCCTCCTCCTCTGAAAACGATAGTGATCACGGGAATCTCACTGGAAAAGGACAGCCTCAGGGCATAGATGAGAACTCGCCGATTGCCTGATACTTGACGGTATCAACGAGAATTCATTACACCCATCTGGTAAGTTAACGCCTATGGGGTATGCCCCCTTCACGCGCCGGTGTCTTCACCGGGGTAGAACGGGCACTCGTATCCCGTGCAGTCGCGATTTATTGTGGCGTACTCGCACGCGATGTGTTCCGTCACCGGCAGGCTGATCCCGCACTTCTCGGCGAGGAACCTCACTGCCTCGCCGATCGCGAGCCACGAATCTCGCTTGCAGCAGCGCGGCCCGCCGCTTGCGGCGATCGCCGTGAGGCTCCGCGCCGTCATCTGGTTTGAAAGCGACCACTCCTCCTTCTTCAACGGGCCGGAGTGCGTGATCAGGCTCATGAAGATCCCGGTGCCGATCGCCGCACCGCAGGTTCCGTGCGTCCCGCAGAAGGCCGGCTGGACGGCTTCTGCTCGCTTCCTCGCCTGCCGGAGGGCTGGTTCCTTCTTCTCCGGATTTCCCCGGTGGTTGTAGTAGGCCGCGATCAGGACACCCGGCACGAGAAAGTGGTGTTCCGGGCCGTGGAGGCTGATCTGCGGGCTTCGCATGATCCTGCAGGCAATCTCGAGCGGATCCTCGAGCGTCGTCGTCCTGCAGACCTGCTCGATCAGGTCGAGGTTCGAAAGCTCGCGGTCGGCCCCGGAGAGGGCGTCGTCCCCCGGCGACACCGTTTCCGGTTCTCTTTCGTGCGGGACGAGGTTCTTTCTGCAGGCCTGACAGGTTTTCTCCTGGTCCATGAGCACCCCCTGGTACCTGACCCCGCATATGGGTTGCGGGGCCGGCAACCGGCCTCGCAAGATGTAAATTAGATCATTTAAACAATACTCAAAAGTAAAAGTATTTCATACGAAAGCCACAGAAGTATATCCATGTACTCCGGAGCGAACGTCTCCCCGACCGTCAACCCGGATCCCGGCCGGGATAGACCCGTATCCCCATATTCAACCCTCTGTAGCGGGGGTTTCCTCCGATGAGCCAGGAGACGCCGGTCTTCATCATCACCGGCGAGCAGGGCCAGTGCAAGACGACATTCCTGCACCAGGTCCTCGGGCTCACCGTCGGGCTGCACGTCCGGGTCCGGGGCGTCCTCGCTCCCGGCCACGTACGGGACGGCAGGAGGTCCGGGTTTACCCTCGTCGACCTCGCCACCGGCGAGCACGAGGAACTCTCATCGATCGACCCCGACCCGCGGTGCGAGGTCCACGGCCGATTCTACTTCCGGCCCGAAGGGCTTGCATTCGGCCGCCGGGCGCTCGCGCCGCCGGACCCCCGGGAGACCGATCTTGTGGTCATCGATGAGGTCGGGCGGTTCGAACTCGAGGGTGCAGTCTGGGCCAGGCAGATCGACCGCCTGGTCACGCTCCCGCATCCCCCCATGATCTGGACGGTCCGGCGCCGGCTTCTCGACACGGTCATTCAGTGCTGGGAGATTAGAAACCCTGTTGTGGTGGACGTCAGGACCGCCAGTGTGATGGCGACGGCAGGCGACGTGATGGATGCCATCTGGGAGTGGCGGGAGGCGCAGACGGCTTCCACGGTCCTGGCGCCTCCGCTTCCCCCGGGCCGCATAGCCGGCGATCCCCCGCTACTCGCGGATGCTGCCGCCGGAGTTTCCCCGGGCGCCCCGGCAATCCTCCGGCGACGCTACTGCCCCGAGGGTTGAGGGAGACCCGCACCCGTTTCAAAAGAGCAGAATAACAACAGGCACTGCCGGAACACCCCCGCTTTTTTCTCACTTGAATCACGCATGAGACCGGGCATACCGGATGGAAAATGTCTGCCGGCCCGGGATACATGCCGCGCCGGGCGACACGCGCATGAGATAGCAACCTCACGGACGTCAAGGCTTCGCGCTCTTCGCGTGAGGCTATGGTGCACCTGAAAAGTTAGATGAAATGGTCCAATGAGGCTGTGCAGGAGGCTGCACTCATGAAAACGACCTCCTGGCTGGAGGTGGTTGCAGGCTCGACTTGATCTGGCTTTTCCCCGGACTCCTCCCGGGCAGTGGACCATGGTGGGCATCACCTCGCGCGGGGAACTGAGAGCCCCGGAACGCATACGATCCAGCGGGCCAGGTGGGCATCACCTCGCGCGGGGAACTGAGTTTGAGCACCGGAGGCCTTGGCCGGGGGTCATCGGGGGCCTGGTCCCACCCGTATCCAGCATCCAGCGCATCAGTGGTTGGCGATGACCCCCGGGAGATGTGGGGTTCCGCACGTCACCGCCACGCCCGGAACAGGGTTTCGACCAAACCCTTTTATCACCTAAGTAAACATTGTGTCATTTACATTAACATAAAATTAAATAAACGTGATATCCAGATCCATGGTATGGACTGGTACGCGCGATGACCCGCGGGAAAGAACCGACCGTGGAGGCCCGGCAGGAGCCCGGGGAGAGCGTCACGATCAATCTCCCGTGGATTGCTTCGCATGGCGGCATGCCGGTTCACGAGGCCGTCCTCCGGTTCATCCCGGCAGGGAAGGCGATCTACCTCCTCCCGGTCGTCCTCTTCTTCTTCTCCCTCTTCTTCGGGAGATACATGATGGACCCGGTG
>JALNXI010000164.1 GCA_023230425.1 Methanoculleus sp.
CGCACCGACCGCGTTTCCCGCGGCAACCCCCCACCAGATACCGGAGAGGCCGAACCCGAGTTCGATCGCGAAGACCCAGACGAACAGGGTCGAGAGGACGACAGTCTGCAGGATCGTGATCGTGAGAGATCGTGCACCGAGTCCGGTCCCCTGGAAGAACGACGATGAGAAGAGACCGAACCCGATCATCGGGTAGACGAAGCTCATGACCCGGAGGTAAGCCGTCAGTTCCGGGGCGATCCCTGCTGCGTCGCCCGACGCCGTGAAGATTGCAGCAATCTGGGGGGCGAAGACGTACGTGGCTGCAGCGAGCCCGAGACCGATGCCAAGCCCGAGCCTGACGGCGAAGAGGAGGGCGGACTCCATCTTGGCATACGCCCGGGCCCCGTAGGTGGCACCGGTGACCGCGACCACTGCCGTCGATATGGCGAGGATCGGGGTTAAGCCGATGCTCACGACCCGCCATCCGACCGAGTAGATAGCGACGCCGTCGGTGCTCGATATCAGTATGATGATGCCGTTTAAGACCAGGGTCATCAGTGCGAGTGCCAGCTGTTCGGCTGCGGCAGGGAGGCCGACCTGCAGGACGTCCCGCATGACCGCCCGGTCGGGGGTGAATTCCCGGAGGCGGAGGGAGACGTAGGTGTCCCTCTTCACGAAGAGCCAGTAGACCATCGGGACGGCGGCGATGACCTCAGCGATGATGGTCGCCCAGGCCGCGCCGGCGATTCCCATATGGAGCGTGTAGATCAGGATCGGGTCAAGGATGATGTTTGCCACCGCTCCTGCCGCCATGGCGTACATGGTCCGCTTTGCGTCTCCTTCCCCGTGCATGAGCGCGTAGGCGACCTCACCAAAGAGGAGGGCGAACGTCCCCAGAAAGAGGATCCGGGCATACTCGGTGGCGAGGCCGGCGGCATCGCCTGCCCCCATGAGGACGAATATGTCCCCGGCGAAGAGGGAGAGCGGGATGGTGACGGCAACGGCAAGGATGGTCATCAGGAGGATGGTGTGCATGGCGACGCTGCTCGCGCCGTCCCTGTCGCGGGCACCGATCATCCGCGAGAGCGCCGCTTCCCCCCCGGTCCCGAGGCCGCTGGCTAACCCGATGGTTATGATGAAGAGCGGGAATGAAAACCCGACAGCAGCAAGAGCATCGGCACCGAGACCCGAGACCCAGAATGCGTCGACGACGTTATAGAGGGTCATGAGGGTCATCGCGACCATCATAGGCAGGGATAGCCTGAGGATCGCGGTCTTCGGATCGGCGAGGAGTATCTTTGTTCCTTCTGTATCTTTCTGGTTACTATATGAGGGTGTGTCGTCTTCCGAGTCACTTGTTGGCATACATATCGCCTGCTGGCGTGCCCACGCCGCGGGCCCCCGATAAAATCGGGGCGGATTTTGCGGGCGGGTGGGACGTCGTGCCTATCTGAGGATGCTGATTGTCGAATATACCCGGGATATGCGGACGGACTGAAAACGGCCTGTTAATGGCCATTCCTATTCTCCCATTTCCGGGAGGTATACGACAATATAAGACAGATGTGGGCGCGGATTGTAGTTATAGTTTCGTCTCGCGAGGGGGGAAGGCGGCATGCCTGCCCACGGTGGGGGCGAGCGGTGTGGTGCCACCTTTCCCGATCAGGCCAAAAGTGCGATGAATCAGCGGGCAGGCAACCCCGCGACCGTCGATGCCCCGCGTTTCTTCACGGCACGGTCGTACATGAGCCAGTTCTCCTCCCATTCCGGGTTCCGGTCGCGGAGGTGCTCAAGCACCTGCCGCCGGATCTCGCCGGAGGGCATCCCGTCGTAGGCGACCCGTTCGATGGCCTCCCCGATCGCCCGTGCCTCTTCCGGCGGCGCACCCGCCTTCATCGCGCTCACGATCACTTTTTCCCGCACGAACGGTTCTCTCCTGCCGTCGAGTTTGAGAATATCGACCAATTCACACATCTCCCGGGTTGAGGCACCAGACTCACCCGGGAATATTAATGCTTCCGGTTCCTGCAGCCTCGTTGTGTTTGTGCAACCTCCCGCAGATCGGCACCCGTCAGGGTTTCCGCAGACCGCCAAAGACGATTATGTTCCGGATACCGTGGTTCCCGAGCAAGCCCATCACCCGCTCGAGCAGGAAGTCTGAGCCGAGGAACCGGTCGGCCATCCTCTTCGTTCTCGCGGCGGCGAGAAGTTCCCTGCCCAGCGCAGAGCGCCACTCACGCTCGTACGTCTTGAGGGGCTCGCCGTGCAGCAGGTGGCCCACCGCTGCAAGCCCGGCAATCCTCCCGCAGATCATCGCGGTCGCAATCCCCCCTCCGTTGGAGGCGACGACGTGACCCGCGGCATCCCCGACAGCGAGGACGTTCTCCCTGACGGTCTCCGGGATGGGGCCGGAGACAGGAACGAACCCTGCCTGGATGTCCCGGGCGGCAAGCCCCCTCTCTGCGAGGAACGCCCGGAGGAGGACGCGAACCGGTGTCGCCGCCTTCTGCACACCGAGCCCGACGTTTGCGCACCCCTGCTTTGGGAATACCCACGCATACCCTCCGGGGGCAATACGGTTTCCGAAGAAGAGCCTGATGCGGTCGCCGAACTCCCCCTCTACCCGGCAGGAGATGGCCGGGGCGAGCACGGCGCTCTGCTCCATCCCGGCGAAGCGGCAGACCCGCGAGAGCGGGCCGTCTGCGGCGACCACGACTCGGGCATTGACTTCGCCCCTGCTCGTGATGACCCGGCGGCCTTCCCGGCCGATGAATTTTGTATCCGCCGAGAGCACGGCACCCGCACAGACGGCTGCATCCGCGAGGTACCGGTCGAACGCGTCCCGGTTGACGGTGTAACCCGAGAGATCGAACTCGTACTCCCGGCCCTTCGGGGAGGTGACGATAAAGCCCCGGATCACCCGCTGGATAAGCCCGGGGTCGATGGAGAAGAGTTCGGCGATGCCGGGGGCGTTCGGGAGCGCTTCCGCGAGCACCGCCGGAGCGGCGTTGAACTCTCCGCAGCAGACGGGAACGCCAATCTCCTTCTTTTTGTCGATCAGGAGGACGTCGAGCCCCTTCTCTGCCGCATACCGTGCGGCAGTGCTGCCGGCAGGGCCAGCACCGACGACGATAACGTCACACCGATCTAGCATCAGTGTCTGGATGGGAGGGGCAGGGTATAAAAAAGTGGGGTGGCGACGGCAGGGAGGGCTACTCCTTCCCTCGTCCCCGCAGCCGCTCGATCCTCTCCGCCACCCGCCTTCTTGCCTCCGCCGTCGCCGCGACGTCCCGGTGGATCGCGATCTCCAGGATATCACCCTCCCGGGCGCCTTCGGGGAGGAGAGCGAGAGGGAGCGTGAAGCGGACCGATTCGTCCTCGCGGAGGAGGAGGACGGCAAGATGCTCCTCGACACGGTCGAGGCTGGCCTGGAAGGTTGACTTGTCCTGCATCGTCACCGCTCCAGGGTGCTGACGGCCGTGCCGTCCGGGTCGGCGAGCGTGGCAAGGTCGCCGTCGTTGTTCCAGACCGGGGCTCCCCGGCCCCAGTAGAGGTCGGTCGGGGTGTCGTTGCCCACGCCGGAGTGTACGGTGACGTCGGCGCCCGGATCAAGGGTGAAGACCGGGAAGGTGTAGGTATTCCGTGTCCCCTCGTCGGTGACGGTCCAGCCGGTGAGGTTGACTGCTGCCGCATCCGCATTCGTGATGGTGATCTCCTCCTCCTGGAGGTCAAGGGCAGTGATAGAGATACCGGAGGAGGGAACGGTCGTGGCCGGGACAGTTGTCAGGGTTGTTGCCGGTGTCGTGGCCCGGATCGTCACGGTGGCGGCAGGGGGGGCTCCGCCGGTCGTAACGGCAAGCGCCTGGCCGTCGGTAGCGACTATGACAGTCCCGTCACGGTCGGTCCGGTAGATGCGCGAGCCGGCGGCCTCGAGGCGTTCGAGCGCCTCCTCGTGGGGGTGGCCGTAGTCGTTCCCCTCGCCGACGAAGATGACGCTGATTGCAGGGCTGACCGCGGCCAGGAATTCGGCCGAGGATGCGTACCGGCTCGCGTGGTGGCCGACCTTCAGGACGTCGGCGTCGAGGTCGAGCCCGGCCTCTGCCATACTCTCCTCTGCCGGATTCCCGGCATCGCCCATGAAGAGGTAGGAGATGCCCCCGTAGGTCACCTTCAGGACGACTGAGTCCTCGTTTATGTCACCAAGCGGCTGCGCGGCCGGGTTTAAGACCAGTATATCAAGGGCGGGATCGAGGGCAATCGTCTGCCCGCGCTCCGCCACCGTATACGGTATCCCCCGCTCCTCGACCAGGGCAAGCAGGTTTTCGTAGGTCGCCGTGGGGTGAGCCTGCCCGGCATCGACGAACTGGCCGACCGGGAAGGCAGAGACGATATCGGCAAGCCCGCCGATATGATCGGAGTGCGCATGGGTTGCCACCACCACGTCGAGTCTTTCGACGTTGTGCTCCTCGAGGTACGCGATGACACGCTCCCCCATCCCGCGCTCGCCGGCGTCGATGAACATGGTCTTATCGCGGAAGAGAAGGAGGACCGAGTCGCCCTGCCCGACATCTATGAAGTGGACGACGAGGTCCCCGGAGAGCCCGGAGACGATCTCCGGCTGCTGCCCGCCGGGAGCGGAGCAGCCTGCGGTGATGAGACAGGCGATGGTGCAGGCACAGAGTACGAGGAAGATCAGGTATCTTGTAGGTGTGGACGACATGCTGCTGCTTCTACAGGTATCAGGCACCTGGATATAAATGCGCTGAGGTCAGGTGGGCAAGTTCACCGCGAGCAATATCTTCCGGAGCGCCGGGACCCGAGATATTGAGGGATCGTGCCGGTCCCGGAGTCCCGGTACGCGGTAAAGCGTCGGTGGAGGGGGAGAGCGCCCGGTGGAAGGAACGCACAGGCACAGGAATGGAAAGGGTGATATGCGTCGACCGGCACCTCTTAATCGTAAGAGATGAAAGGAATTTCCCCTCTGGAGATCTATAACGAGTGCCGCGACGACATTCAGGCGATCTTCCGATCGAGACTGTTGACGCAGATACTGATTGCCCTCGGGAGCGGGAGTAAACCCCTCTCAGCCCTTCGTGATGTCACGGGGAGTTCATCGCAGGCGCTCATCCCGAAGATCCGGCAGCTTGAGGCCCTCCAT
>JALNXI010000165.1 GCA_023230425.1 Methanoculleus sp.
CGCCGGTTCGTCGGTCAATGCGATCAGCGGCGGCGAGCGGCAGCGGGTGCTCATCGCACGGGCGCTTGCCCAGGAGCCGAAGATCCTGCTGCTCGACGAGGCGACCTCGAACCTAGATATCAGTCACCGGATCGAGATCTTAAACATTATCAGGGGCCTCACCGGCGAGGTCACGGTGATCAGCGTCTTTCACGACCTGAACCTCGCCGCATACTACTGCGACCGCCTGATCATGCTGAAAGAGAAGAAGATATTCGCCGTTGGTGAGCCCGGAGATGTGTTGACCCGGGAGACGATCAATACGGTCTACGGGATCGACGTGCTGGTAAGGGCCCACCCGCTGACAGGGAGGCCCTATATCCTCCCGGTGTATGAACCTATCATGGAGCATCAGTCGGAACGTACGGTACATGTCGTCTGCGGCGGCGGCACGGGATCCGATCTCCTCTACGCTCTCCACCGGGACGGGTTCCGGGTGAGCACCGGTGTGCTCAATGTCTTTGATACCGACTATGCGACCGCGACGGCGCTGGGTATCCCCTGCGTCACCGAGGCGCCCTTTGCCGCGATCTCCCCGGGTGCCCGCAAAGACCTCGGACGGTGCATCGATGCCGCGTCTGCGGTCGTTGTCACGGCAATGCCTATCGGGCAGGGCAACATCGAGAACTTAAGGATACTGGAGGACTTCCGGGATAAGCCCGTCATACTCCTCGGCGACGGCGGGAACCCGTCCTTCCAGGACTGCACCGGGGGAGAGGCTGATGCAATCGTCCGCGGGCTGCTTGACCGGGGAGCGGTCACGGCGGAGAGGATCGAGGAGGTCCTGCGGGTCCTGCACGGGGCTGCATGACCGCCGGGGATGCGCGCGGCGCCGCCCGGGCCAACGGAATCGGCGATCTCATATCCTGACGCTTCCCGCTGCAGCCCGGCCAGACCCGGAATAACCGGAGCAGGAGAGCACTTTCGTGTCGGTACATCCCGCCCAACGATCAAAATAACTTTAGTTACATAAAGAACATTTTGTAAAGTTTTATTACTTTAAATAAAGTGTACTTGTACATATGGTATCGAGGCAGTTATCACTCTTTGTTGGACATATCATGCTCTCCATCCTGCTCGTTGGAGTGGCTAGCGCATCGTACCCAATGTTTCACCACGACGAGCAGCGGACCGGCTACGTTCCCGAAGAGGGGCCGCAGACGAACGCCACCCTCTGGGTGGCAGAGACCGCCGAATTTGCCGAAGGTTCGCCGGCAGTGCATAACGGAAAGGTCTTCATCCCGACCTGGCCGGATATGGACTTCGCTGAAACCAACCCGATGGGGCTAGTCTGCTATGACGCCGCCACGGGGGCGGAACTCTGGACGAACGAACTCGGCGGCGACGGCATCGGTTCGGTCTCGGGTGTCGCCGTCGCCGACGGGAGGATCTACCTCGGCGGTACCGATGGGCGGCTCTACTGCATCGATGAAGCGACGGGGGAGACACTCTGGGCGAGCGACCGGATCGATGCCACCGGCTATTTCGGGCTCTCGTCCTCGCCCCTCGTCTACGAAGGGACGATCTACGCCCTCTCGGCTTTAGACGGCGTGCTGCACGCCTTCAACCCCGATGGTACCCGGGTATGGGCCTTTGAAACAGGTAACGGTGTGCTCTCCTTCACCTCTCCCGCAGGCTACGACGGAAAGATTTACTGCGCAGGAAACAGGAGCCGGATCGTCTGCATCGATCCTGTAACGCAGAGCGCCGTCTGGACCTTCAACCAGGGCGGGTCGGTGAAGTCTTCGCCGGTCATCGGCGGGGACGGGACCGTCTATTTCACCACCAACTCGCGATGCTACGCCCTCAACGGCACCACAGGCACAGAGCGCTGGAACAGTTCCGTGACCGGGACGGCAGCGACCCCCGCCCTTGCGAACGGGTATATCTATGCAGGGGCCTATAGTGGCCTCCACTGCCTTGACGCGTCGACCGGCGAGGAGAAATGGCATTTCCCGGCAAAAGAGGTAAATGTTGCACCCGTCGTTGCCGGTAACCTCGTCTACGCCGCGACAAACGAGGAGGTCGGAAGACTCTATGCGGTGAACGCCGAAACCGGCGAAGAGGTCTGGTCATACACCCTCGAAACCCCGGGTGACGGCACGTTTGCAGCGTTTTATGCCTCCTCGCCTGCGGTATCGGACGGCGTCCTCTACATCGGCGCCGAGAACAACCGCTTCTATGCCTTTGGGGAAGGAGGGGCGCCGGAACCCGCATTTACCGGATGGAACGGAACGGTGAGGCTTACAGAAGGAGAGACCTTCTCGGTCACCCCCATCAACAACGAGAGCGTCGCCTACACCGTCAACCGGACCTCGGCGCTCGGGGCGCTCGACGCCGCCGCAGCAAAAGGAGAGTTCAACTACAGCATCCAGGAGATCGCCTGGGGTCCGTTCCTCTACTCCATCGGCGGTATCGCCTACAACGAGACTTCCCTGGACTCCTGGCTCTATTCGGTCAACGGTAAGTCTGCCGAAGTCGGGGTCGCAGACTGCAGCCTCGAGGACGGGGACACCGTCACCTGCTGGTATGGGGCACGGGGTTCATCGCCGGAAACCGCCGGTGCGGTAATCACCATCACCGTCTCCATCCTGGCGCCACCCGCCCCGGTGCCCGGCCTGTGGAACGGGACCGTGGCCCTGACTGAAGGAGAGACCTTCCAGTTCACTCCCTCAAACAACGCCTCCGCCTCCTACACGGTCAACCGCACCACCGACATCGGGGCGCTCGCCCTGGCGGCAGAGGCCGGAGGCTTCACCCTCAACGCTTCCGACTCCTGGTATGCAACCTACGGGTCGTTCCTGCTCGAAGAGATCGCCGGCATCGCCAACGAGGACTGGACGCAGGAGAACGCGCGGTCATGGTCGATCTTCATCAACGGCGCGGCGGCCCCGGCCGGGCTCGGGGCGAACTCCCTTGCCAACGGCGATCGGCTCGCCTTCTACTACTGCCCGACAGATGCTGTCACCTGGGCGCCGCTTATCGACCAGGCGACCTCTACCATCATCATCGATATCACCGTCCGCGACTTCACATGGGAAGGAGCGGTCAGCCTGACGGACGGCCAGACCTTCACGGTCACCCCGTTCAACAACGAGAGCGTCGCCTACACGATCAACCGGACTTCAGCCCTCGGGGCGCTGGATACCGCCGCTCGTAGCGGCGGTTTCAACTACACCATCCAGGAGACCGCCTGGGGCCCGTTCCTCTACTCCATCGGTGGTATCGACTACAACGCGACCTCCTGGGACTCCTGGATCTATTCGGTCAACGGTGAAACCGCCGATATCGGGGCCGCCGATTACCGCCTCAAGGACGGCGACGTCGTCACCTGCTGGTACGGCGCCTGGGGATCGACCCCCGGAGCCGCCCGTGCGGTAATCACCATCACCGTCTCCATCCCGACATCAGGGGGCGGAGGAGACAGCGGCGGCGATTCGCCGTCCCCCTGGATCACCGCCACCCTTGAGCCCGGGACGTTCACCGTCACCGCAGATAACAGCAAAAAAACCTATGATGTCAACCGGCAGACGGCACTCGGGGCGCTGGATGCAGCCGGAGTTGGGTACACCATCGACGACTCCTATTACCAGGAGTACGGGTCGCTCTTCATCAACTCCGTCAAGGGAAGAACAAACGAAGGGGCAAAGGGCTGGATGTACCAGGTAAACGGCGAAAGCCCCGGCGTCGGTTCCAATGCGTACACGGTCAAAGGCGGGGATAAAGTCGTCTTCTTCTGGAGCGAGGGGATGATCTCGACCCCGGCGACCTCGCCGGACGTCGTCTCCATCAGGGTCGTGATCCCGGGAGCATCCAGCGACTCCGGCTCTTCAGGCGGCGGGGATCCCGGTTCATCGCTCTCCCCCGCCGGCGGCGGGCAACAGGGCGGCAGAGAGCCGGGACCTGCGTCGTTCCTCTTCGGGCTGCCGGCCGGAGCCGCCGTCGAGCTCGGGGAGTGGGGCCAGGCCTTCTCGATCAACACCACCGGGGCCGGAGTCATCGTATCAGGAAACACCCTCACGATCAACCGAAGCGGCCTCGTGCTGACCATCGCCGCGAGGAACATCGACGAGAAAGACGGCGTGGCGAGAGGCCTCATCGAACACGTCACCGCGGCGATCAACCAGGTCTCCGCTGAGATCGAGGGTCTGGGGACCGTCGCCGCGTCGCTGGACTTGAACCTCACCGGTATCCCGGCAGCCGACGGCCGGCTCGATATTGCATTCAACGCCACCCCGGATGGAAGAACGGCAAACGCTTTCTCCCTTGCTGCCGCAGAGAAGAGTGAAGCGATAACTGCTCTTGCCTACACCATGACCGTCACGCGGACCAACCTGGAGAACGGCGAGGATATCGCCGGGGCGGTGATCCGGATGACCATAAGCCCCGGGTGGGTGGAGGAGCACGGCGGCGTGGGTGCTCTCAGGATCGCACGGTCTGCAGAGGACGGCAGATACGAGTTACTTGATACCCGGATTGCCGGAAACGATGAGAGCGGGAACCTGATTGTCGAGGCGGCCTCACCCGGCGGCCTCTCGGTCTTCGGCCTGCTGGCGGTCACGGCGGCGCCCGCGGTGCAGGACGGGGCAGCTACCGCCGTTACCGCTGCCGTCCCTGATACGCCTGCTACATCAGGAACGCCTGCAGGCGCATCGCCATCTCTCTCATCACCGCCTATCATCGCTCTCGTGGGCGCGGTCCTGCTCATCGGGGCGGTCTGCCTCGTCATCGAACGGAGAAGACGAACATGAAACACGGTATCAGCATCCTGCTCATCCTCCTGCTCTGCGTCGCCTCCTGCGGTGCCTACCCGCTGGACGGGGGCGACCCGGCCATCCGGGCCTCCCTGGACTATCTCCGCGACTGCCAGAAGAGTGACGGCGGTTTCGGGGAATCCGGGCGCGAGAGCAGCCCCGGCACATCGTCATGGGCGATCATGGCGGCCGTCGCTGCAGGCGAAGACCCGCGGGGATGGGTGAAGGACGGCAACTCGACCATCGACTACCTCCGGTCGATGAACGACGATATCCTGGCAAAAGGAGGAACCGTTGATATCGCCCGCACCATCCTGACGCTGGTC
>JALNXI010000166.1 GCA_023230425.1 Methanoculleus sp.
GGCGGAAGATGCGGTCGGAGATACAGACGAAATCGCCGTGAATGGAGGCAAACGTCAGGATCTCGTCTGCGGAAGGGACGTCTCCCTGACTCACCTCGACCTCCAGGACCGCCGGCGTATCGGCGCTCTCTTCTGCAAAACAGCGGGCGACCCTGATCTTCGTGGTGACTCCTCCGTTTGAGTGGTGTTCCGGCCGGGATATTCTCCCGGGAGGATAATATAGTTGTTATGCTGTGTGCCGGGATATGAGAGTTGATACAGCGGGCGGGCTGCTCGCAACCTGAAAAACAGGCGCATACAACTTATTTCAGCAGATTTATCCATTCCAGTGAAGATGCTCCTTCGTGAAACTACTGTACCTCCTTTATCGCACTGGCGCTCGTGGTTCCCGCGACGGCGGTCGTCCTCTCTTCGGAGAACGCGGGGGCTGCCGATGCCGGACCCAAACAGATTGCCACGTTTTGCAACGGCACGCGTTATGAAGCAGGATCGTATCACGTCGTCGTTCTCTCCGGCACCTACCGGGATATGGGGCGGCAGTACGGCGCCCTGATGAAGGACGAACTCCAGGAAGAGTACGCGATGCTCCGCACCCATTTCACGGCATCGGGGTACACCGAGGCGGAGATCGGTGAGTTCGCCCGGACGGCAACGGCGCTTCAGTCAAAGCGCATGAAGGAGATCCGGGCAGGCATCGCGGAGACGTCCGGTCTTTCCGCAGAGGAGGTCGATGTCCTCTACGAAGGCCCGATCGTCTACCTGGTGACCTACGGCGCAAAGGCGGGGTGCTCTTTTATGGCGGTATGGGGCAACTACACCCCGGACGGCTCGGTGGTCCTCTCCCGGAACTACGACCTGCCTGACGTCTTCTCGGTCTTCTACCCCTACTACACCCTCGCGGTCTACAACCCGACCGACGGGAGCAACGGTGTCGCGACGTTCGGCCCGGCAGGGGCACGCCCCGAGACCCTGATGAACAGCGCGGGGCTCTTCATCGCCGACGACAACGCTGCAGACTCAGGCGGTGACCTCGCGATCGCCGGGAGGCCCGACCTGGTCGGGGAGTTCTTCCGGCTGATGCTCGACTACTCCGACATGGAAGGGCTCGATGCCGGGATCATGACCACCCGTGCGGATTGCGCATGGATCGTGAACGCGGCCGGCCCGGACCGGGCCTACTCCTACGAGGAGACGGTCTACGATATCAAGCGCCGCGAGGGCCCGGGCGTGATCGCCGCCGCGAACCACTTCGTGGACCCGTCGTGGCGGCTTGCGGTGCCCCCGGCGGAGCACTCGGCCACGCGGTATGACAACCTGGTCCGCCTAGCCGAAGAGAACCGGGGAGCAATCGACGGGGAGCGGATGGTTGCAATCCGCGATGTGCTGCTGCAGGACGGGGGCGCGACCTTCCGGCACAGCATGCTCGGGGGTATGCCGTACTCGTCGGATCACCAGGTGGTCTTTGCCCCGGCGACCCGCACGCTCTGGATGAAGGTCGTGGACCGCGACTGGCAGAAGGTGGAACTCGGACCCCTCTTCCGGGTCTGATGGCGACAGTGGACTCACAGTCCTCCGGGGGCTGCCGACCCCCGGAGTTACCGCCCTGTCTCTGCCTCCTCACCGGAGCCGAAGATCCCTTCGAATTTGAGCAGGCGTAAAGACGTAAGAAAATATGAGGCAACCCGCACTCATAACTTGAGGCATTCAATCCACTGAATAGCCGGCTCGCCATCTTCGGACTCATGGTCTGCAGCCCACAGGGCTACTCGAGTTTTCTACAATGTAAATAGATATTTCCTTGATGCGGTGAGCGTAACGACCGATAGCCGGACGGCTTGTAACCCGGATGCGTTCGCTGGCCCTCTTCACACCTCACGCCTTCTTCAACGTAAACCGGAACGTCGCCCCTTCCTCCGGGTGGCCGGGCACCCGGTCCTCGATCCAGACACTGCCGCCGTAGCGGTCGATGAGGATCTGCACGAGGTAGAGTCCGAGTCCTTCGCCGACGCCCCGCTTCTTCTGTTCGTAGCGGTGAAATATCGCCTCTTTCTGGTCGTCCGGCACGCCGGGACCGGTATCCTCGATGGAGACCCGGACGAGCTCGTTCACATCTTCCGTCAGGATGGTGATCGCGACGCCGGGACCCCCGAACTTGACGGCGTTGCCGATCAGGTTTGAGAATACTTCCGGGAGCAGGCTGTCGACCAGGACCAGATAGTGCGAGCCCCTGTACCGGATGGTGCCCTCGGGATAGTGACTGTTCTCCTCACGGATGACTGCATCGAGATCGGTAGGCTTCAGTTCCGCCGTACCGGCGTGGATCCTGCGGATCTTTGAGACAGTCCTCAGGATCCCGATGCTCTTCTGGACGCTGCGCTGGAGTTTCTCCGCGTATCCGGCCTCCTTTCCCCTCCCCTGCAGGCTGTCGATGAGCAGGTCGGCGTAGAGGTTCGAGACGTTCTCAGTGTTGCCGATGTCGTGGGTGAGGATGTCGAGGTAGAGGTTCGTTTCGCGGTTCGCGACTTCCAGATCGTGGAGGAGCCGGGCCCGTTCTTCTTCAGCACGCCTGCGCTCGGTGATCTCACGGGCCACGGCAACGGCGTATTGATCCTCGCCAAGGGTTACGAACCTGACGGTGATCTCGGCCGGCACCGTAGCCCCGTCCGATGTGAGGAGATCCGCCGTCACCATCTGCTGCTGCCGGGAGCGGTTCCTGCCGGACGCAAGGAGAGCGCGGAACCCGGGCCGGTTTGGCGGCGCGAGCAGGCTGTAGAACGGCATATGCAGCAGATCCCCACGCCCGTAGCCTAACTGCACCCTCATGGACTCGTTTGCATCGACAAGAAGGCCTGTCCGGGCATCGATGAGGAATATGATATCGGTTGTCTGATCCAGAAGTGCACGAAAACGTTCGAGCTCGGCGAGGCGTTCCTGCAGCTCGGGGTAGTAACTCTTGTGGATTGAGTGCTCCCCAAGTCCGATGATACGCTTGCGGAGCGCATCCCAGTCCGGTTCCTGATCACAGCGCTGCTGCATAGATCTCCTCAATCTCTTCTGGTTTCAGTCTCCGGGGATTGGTTGCCATACAGGGGTCGACGAACGCACGTCTCGCAAGTTCCGGAAGATCGCCGGGTTCCACCCCGACCTCGGAGAGCGTCTCGCCGATGCCGAGCGATCGCCGGAAGTCACCGATGGCACGGATGAGAGCCTGCTGCCGTTCATGCCCGGACAATCCGGCCGGCCGGAGCCCCATCGTCCGGGCGACCTCGTCGAACCGGTCGGGCGCCGCGATGTAGTTGTAGCCGACCACGTGCTCCAGGAGGAGAGCGTTGGCCCGCCCGTGTGTCAGGTCGAAAAGACCGCTGATGCTGTGCGACATGGCGTGTACAGCGCCGATGCTCGCGTTCGAGAAAGCAAGTCCGGCGTGCAGGCTCGAAAGCATTGTCCGGTAGCGTGTCTGCAGATCCCCGGGTGCGCAGAGAGCATCCGGGAGGGCGGATACCTCCAGCCCGATAGCCTGCAGCGCGTGCAGGTCCGTTACCGGAGAACTCGCGTTCGAGACGTATGCTTCAATCGCATGGGAGAAGGCATCCATCCCGGTGTCGACGGTCAGCGTCGTATTCATCGTGGTGAGAGGAAGCGGATCGATGAGGGCGATATCCGGGACCAGGGTCTTGGAGATGATCGCAACCTTTCGCTGCTCCGCTTCATTCGTTATGATGGCAAACTGCGAGACATCCGCAGAACTGCCGGCAGTTGTCGGAATGCAGATGATCGGCGGTCCGGGCATCCGCACCAGATCGATTCCCTCGAATGCCAGGATGTTGCGCCGGTTGGAGCTGACGATCCCGATCCCCTTTGCGCAGTCCATGGGGCTGCCACCGCCGACGGCAACAATCCCCTGGCATTCCGCCGCATGATAGACCTCCGCGCCGGCCGTCACCTCGCATGACCGGGGGTTTTCGAAGACGCAGTCGAACATCTCATAAGAGATGCCGGCCTCATCGAGGCTGCCGCAGACACGGCCGGCCCACCCTGCCCCCGTCACCCCGGCATCGGTGACGAGCAGAACCTTTCTTAAGCCAAAATTGCGGGCATACCGTCCGGTGAGCTCCAGCGCACCGCAGCCGAATATAAATTCGGGAGCAAAGAATTTCCTCAGTTCGAGTTCATTTCTCGCGAGCATGGACCCCGTCTCCACCGGGAGGGATCGCGGCGATCCCTCGACCACAGAATTTATTCCCGCTATCCACGCATATAATCGTTAGCCTCTCCCGGGTTTACAATGCAGCCACGCTCTGGGCAGGCTCTTTCGGATAATCCTTGCGAAAATAATCGCCTCTGCCAAAGGCGGGTTCGGAATGATGAATTCACGGTGGAAAGACCCGCATTGCGGTGTGCCCCGGAGGGCGAACGGTGCGATCCTCCGGCTCAAAGAGAAGACGGTCGACCCGGCATGGGGAGGTACGGGTGATCTCACCGGAGTCCTGAAAAAATAATTGCCGGGTCGGGTTATTCCCCGAAATACGCGACGATGTTCCGGAAGAGTTGCATGTTCATCGATTCGAGGGGCAAGGGTTTTCCCTCGCGCCTCAAGCGCTCTTTCTGGGTCGGCCAGTCGTAGAGGTTCACGAACTCCATGGCCCTCTCGGGGTGCGGCATCAGCCCGAGAACCTTGCCGTCCGCCGAGGTTATCCCGGCGATATCCGCGAGCGAGCCGTTGGGGTTGTAGGGATACTCCCCTCCCGCGGGGGAGAGGTCGTCGCGGCAGTACCGGAACGCGACCATATTCTCGCGCTCGATGTGCTTTAAGGTCTCTTCCGAACAGGAGAAATTCCCTTCGCCGTGGGATACCGGGCAGTAGAGGTGCGAAATACCCTTCGTCCAGAGGTTCTCTGCCGCAGGCTTCAGCGTGACGAAACGGCACTCCAGCACACCTTTCTTGTTCGGCATCAGGGCGATGTCACGGGGATAGTCCCGGTCGAACGCGGGGACGAGGCCGAGGTTGGCGAGGATCTGGAACCCGTTGCAGATCCCGAGGACGAGGTTGTCTCCCGCGAGGAACTCTTTTACGTCGCTCCAGAGGTTGTTTCTGACGCGGTTCGCGTA